>CAZNNK010000494.1:0-5541 GCA_964574085.1 uncultured Coleofasciculus sp. | reverse complement strand
TGAGATTGGCATTGATGAGGTCGGCACCACTGAGGTCGGCACCACTGAGGTCGGCACTACTGAGATTGGCATTGATGAGGTCGGCACCACTGAGGTCGGCACCACTGAGGTCGGCTGTTTTTGTATTTCTGTTGGTCCTGCGAAAATTGAGCAACAGGAAGACTCCACCGGCAACCATCACAATCGCCCCCATACCGCTGATGAGGGTTTCACGGTGCGGGTGAGCCAGGGTCGCGCTATCGTTGTGGGATAGGCGATCGCCATCCGGCTGAAGTCTACTCTCGGAGAGTAACCACAGCCACCACACCATCCCAATAAGGGCTGGAGTCGCGATCGCTCCAATCACCCACCACTTGTTGATCCCTATCTTTCGCTGCCACGGCTTGGATCGCTCCCGCATTCTTTATACTCCCTCAATACTGAACACATTATTAATTCCCTGACTCGGGAATGTTCTAATCTTTATGCACGCTTAACTAACCCATTCACTCTAAAGTAAACGGGCCTCTCTCGACATTTTCCGGGGGACAGATTCAGGGTGATCGCGGCGGCATCAGGGCTGTTTCATTCTAATAATGGTGCAAGTCCCCAAAGCCTGCCATAGAGCCAGGGAAAGTCCATTTGTAATCAGGGCTTCGCCATGGAGGGCATTGTTTTTATCCTTTTCTTGACAATTTGATCATAAGTTTAATCGTGCGATCGCCCGTCAACAGAATTCGGGAAAGGACAAGAGATGCGATAACCGCTCAGGGAACGATCGCTCCCTGCCTCTGCCAAGTTGCCAGGGAACCTTGCTACTCTAAAAATAGGAATTCCCCCATCCACCCAAGCCCACGGCAGCAAGCGTGCAGAGAATGAACGTATGAGTATTAAAGACAAACCGAAATCGCCACACGGTCGCCAGATTGGTCTGATTCTATTGATTCTGGCGGGTGTATCCTTAGTGGGGTACTTGTTTGTACCCAAATCCCCTCGCTTTCCCTTGGTTCCCTATAGCGAATTTCTCGAACAACTCGACGATGGCAAAGTCACACGGGTTTCGGTGGGGGAAGACCAGGTGATTTTTCAGCTTGAGCCAACCCAAGATCCCCTCCAGGCGACTCAAGACTTGCTGCAAGCCACTCAAGATCCCCTGCAAGCCACTCAAGACTTGCTGGAATCGCCAGAACAGCCCTTAGAGACAGAAGAAACACCTGATCTAGACACCCCTGACAATCCGTTGAATCCGACACCAGACGATCCCCTCAATCCGACGGATGAACTGCTCAATGAGAATCAGGAACAAGGACCGATCTATGCTACGCTGCGAATCGATGATCCGGATTTGGTGAACAGTCTTCAGGAACAGGAGATTCAGTTTTTTGCCGCGCCGCCGCCGAAAAATGGTTGGTTACTGAGTCTGTTAAGTTGGGTAGTTCCACCCCTAATCCTTGTCGCCGCCTTTCAGTTTTTCCTGCGCCGCAATGACAGAGACGCCGAAGGTGCGCTTTCGTTTAGTAAAAGTAAGGCAAAGGTTTATGTAGAAGGAGAGTCGGCTAAAATTACCTTTGCCAATGTCGCTGGGGCAGAGGAAGCCAAGACAGAATTAGTGGAAATTGTCGAATTTCTGCAAAATCCTGATCGCTTTACCGAAATTGGGGCGCGAATCCCTAAAGGGGTGCTGTTGGTCGGACCTCCGGGAACGGGGAAAACATTATTGGCAAAAGCGGTGGCGGGGGAAGCTGGGGTGCCTTTCTTTAGTATTTCCGCCTCGGAGTTTGTGGAACTGTTTGTCGGAACGGGTGCGGCGCGGGTGCGGGATTTATTTGAGCAGGCAAAAAAGAAGGCGCCCTGTATTATCTTTATTGATGAATTGGATGCGATCGGTAAATCCCGGAGTAGTGGCAATTTCCATAGTGGCGGGAATGATGAACGGGAACAGACACTCAACCAATTGCTCACCGAGATGGATGGCTTTGCGGCTGGCGATGCGACGGTAATTGTCCTCGCTGCGACCAACCGCCCGGAAAGTTTAGATCGCGCCTTGTTACGTCCGGGACGCTTTGACCGTCAGGTCTTGGTTGACCGTCCTGATTTAGCTGGACGTAAAGAAATTTTAAGCATTTATGCCCAGAAAGTCAAATTGGGTGAGGATGTGGATCTACACGCGATCGCGACTCGGACGCCTGGATTTGCTGGGGCGGATTTAGCCAATCTGGTGAATGAAGCCGCCCTATTAGCCGCCCGCAAGCGCCAGGACACCATTTCTCAAGCCGACTTCGCTGAAGCCATTGAACGAGTCGTGGCGGGGTTAGAGAAGAAAAGCCGGGTTCTCAGCGATGTCGAGAAGAAGATTGTCGCCTAT
The DNA here is from genome assembly GCA_964574085.1 of uncultured Coleofasciculus sp. Classification (GTDB taxonomy): domain Bacteria; phylum Cyanobacteriota; class Cyanobacteriia; order Cyanobacteriales; family Coleofasciculaceae; genus Coleofasciculus. The sequence goes on along the minus strand of CAZNNK010000494.1, from coordinate 3,197 downwards.
CACGAAGTGGGTCATGCTTTAGTCGGTGCATTAATGCCAGGAAGTGGTAAAGTGGCGAAAATCTCCATTGTGCCACGGGGAATGTCGGCATTGGGATACACCCTACAACTCCCCACAGAAGACCGTTTTTTGATGAATGAAGTGGAATTGCGGGGGGATATTGCCACACTGCTGGGGGGACGTGCGGCTGAAGAAATTATCTTTGGGAGTATCACCACAGGGGCGGCGAATGATTTGCAACGCGCCACGGAATTAGCTGAACGCATGGTTACGACGTATGGCATGAGTAAAGTGTTGGGTCCTTTGGCGTATAATCAAGCTCAAGGCAATAGTTTCTTGGGCAATAATGGCGGGAATGTACGCCGGAGTGTCAGTGATGAAACGGCAAAAGCGATTGATGTGGAAGTGCGAGAAATTGTGGAAACCTCCCATCAGAAAGCCTTAGCGATTCTCAATCACAATCGCGATTTACTCGAACAAATTGCCCAACAGATATTAGCCACGGAGGTGATTGAAGGGGAAGACTTGCAAAATCTACTGCAACAAGTGCGTCCGGCGGATAATTTTGTCGCTTTGGAGAATAATCGTGTAGCGTCATAGAATAGAGGGGGAGATGGGGTGAGGGGGAGATGGGAGACAAAATTTCTATAGCCTATTAAGCTGTAATGCATTTAAATTGGGTATTAGTAGCGAGCAAGATGCAAAGCCTGCGGCATGGCTTCGCTTAACGCACTACAAGGATTGCGCCATTATTGATACTAAGGTTTAAATGCCGAACAGCTTACCCTATTCCCTCTTCCCTACTCCCTATTCCCTGTTCCCTATTCCCTGTTCTTTAACAAATGACGAAATCCCTCCATATTCTCAATCGTCTCAGTTTTGGTCCTCGTCCTGGTGATATTGAACAAATCCAGTCGATGGGGATTGAGGCTTATATTCAATCTCAACTTTCGCCAGACTCCATTCCCGAATCTCCCCAAATCACTCACCAACTTAATCAATGGCGAACTCTCAAACTGACTCCAGTTCAGTTACTCAGACAGTATAAACCTCGCCGCCAAAAACAGCGTTCAGAGGAGGAACGTCAGCAAGCTCGCCAAAAAGCTAGACAGCCGTTGCAACAAGCGATACAGGCGCGATTACTGCGTGCGATCGCCAGCCCTCGGCAATTGCAAGAAGTGATGGTAAACTTTTGGTTTAATCACTTTAATATCTTTGCCAAAAAAAGAGATATTAAATTCTGGGTTGGTGCCTATGAAAAGCAAGCGATTCGACCTTATGCCATGGGTCGTTTTCGGAATTTGCTAGCCGCAACAGTTCATCATCCGGCGATGTTGGTTTATTTAGATAACTGGCGCAATACTGCCCCCAATAGTCCGGGAGCAAAGGGGAGATTTCGCGGTATTAATGAGAACTACGCCCGGGAATTGATGGAACTTCATACCTTGGGTGTTGAGGGTGGCTATAGTCAGGATGATGTAATTGCCTTGGCTCATATTCTAACCGGATGGGGATTGGATATGGATGGGAATAAGGGCGATAGCAATGGCTTTTATTTCGATAGAAACCGCCATGACTATAGTGATAAACTCTTTCTAGGTCAACGGATAAAAGGCAGTGGTGTGGCGGAAGTGGAACAGGCGATCGATAGTTTAGCGAGCCATCCAGCGACTGCCCGTTATATTAGTTATAAACTTGCCCAATACTTTGTAACCGATGAGCCGCCTTCCGGTTTAGTGAAGCGACTGGCTCAGGAATTTTTGCAGACAGAAGGAGATATTCGGGCTGTCTTAGATACCCTTTTTCAACGTCCTGAATTTTGGCATGCAAATGAGTATGGTCATAAATTTAAGACTCCCTATCATTATATTATTTCGGCTGTCCGGGCGACGGGGACAAAAGAGCCAAATTTAAAGCGAATTTCAGGTATGTTAAATCAACTGAGTATGCCACTTTATAACTGTTCCACTCCTGAGGGCTATAAAAATACTCAAGAGGCTTGGTTGAGTCCCGATGCGATGCTGCGGCGGGTTAGTTTGGCAACGGCGATAGCCCAGGGACGTTTGGGTGATAATCAATCGGTGGATGCGAGTCAACTGTTTAATACATTGGGGGATAGTATTTCAGCTCAAACTAAACAGGAGATTGAGAATGGTCCCGAAAAATTGCGGGCAGCTTTGATTTTAGGAAGTCCCGATATGATGTATCGATAATAGCTCAATTAAACTCAGTAACAGTCAAGGAGAGAATATGGGGAAGAAGTCACATCGAAAAAGAAATTTCAAGGAAACTAGAGACGGTCTAGAGGATGTTAAATCTATTTCTGAGGATGCAGTAGCCGAGATCCTAGTAGAAGCGGTTCGTTTACAGTCTGAAACGAATAAAAGTTACTCCTTAGCGGATTTAAAACAAATATGTTCAGAAGCAGGAATTTCGCCACATTTTGTTGAGACAGCCGTCAGAAACATAGAAGAAAAACAGGGGCGCAAACAGCAAAAACAACGAAAACTGCAAAAGCAGATAAAAAAACAAGTCAAAAAAGGCATATCTGTAGGAATTTCGCTGGTGATTCCGGCAATCGCTGTGTCTAGCCTTTTTATATTGCGAGCGCCGTTGCAGCAAGTTGTATCGGGGTTTATCTCTCCTTTGGAGTCTGACTCAAAACCGTTACCAGAACCTAACCCGAAGCCGTTACCAGAAGAAAATGAATTTGAGTACATCCCTAGCCAAAAACCAAAACCGATCCCACAAGACGATTTTCGCAGCGCTGTTTTGGGAAAAACTAAGTCGGAAGTGATTCAAGCCGTCGGCAGACCTGATAGTACATCTGATTTGGGTGAAATTTTAGGGAATAATTTTAGTTATTGGGATTATGATGATAAAACGTTAGATGCCGCTTCTGGTAAAATTAGTTCTGCAACTGTAAGATTTGAAAATAATGTCGTTGAAGACATAATGTTCTCTGCTTACTAAGCGAAAATTATGCATAAAAGTGGGTTTTGTTAGTCGGTTATTGGTGATAACCTGGCTGGAGTGGCTAAACCCGCCCCGTGATACCAAATCCGGGGAACGCTATCCCCGTTATAACCTAGTCCGTGCAGGCGGACGAAAGTTTGTGTAGTAGCGATTTCAATCGCCTCCTCTTGCTAAAATTGGGGAATGGATTTGACCATTGAATCGGGCGCACTGACGTGCGC
>CAZNNK010000493.1:0-5544 GCA_964574085.1 uncultured Coleofasciculus sp. | reverse complement strand
TCCCCGTAAAGATGCACCGTTGCGGTCAACATTGGCGATATCTCTGAGGCGATTCACACTTAATTTTTTCCCCCAATACCGACCCACCATCACCAAACAAGCCGCACCACAATCTGAGGCACTTTGTTGGGCATAAAAGGGATAGCGGCGCGTGATCCGCTGCCAGAGATGACCGACTTTTTGGGTAGGATTGGGAAAGTCGGCTTTGCTGATGGTTTGTTGTCCGTTTTTTAATTCTTCGGGGGTGTCCACATCCTCTGGAATAACTGGGGGGACAGCTAAATTATCCCCAGAACTAAACTGGGAATTCCTCACCGTTGCCCGATGATAAAGATGGTCACGAATATGAGGATGGTTTTGGACGAGGGAAAAGAGGAGGGTTGGGGGAATGTAGGATAATCGGAGATGACGGGATGCCCTAGCGGAGTAGGGTTGAAAGGGTTCATCGGGAAAAAAGGTGACTTCGCCAAACGTGTCTCCGGGTTTCAGCGTGGTAATTAGTTCACCGTCGCCGTCAATGAGTCTAACTTTCCCGGTAATAATCAGATAAAGTCCGGCTTCAGATTGATCCGATTGCCAAAATTGACCGAGTTTGGGTTCAAGGATTTTAATCTGTTTCAGACAATTAGTGAATTGCGACTCGCTAAAATCATGTCCGAGACAATCACTAAGGTGTTGACGGGAAATTCGGGGTGGAGTTTGTACCATAATGGGTTTGCACCTCAACTCATTTTAATCGGATTGAATTGCCACACATCCTGGGTTTTCGGGGTATGGCTGGGGGTGAGGTTGCTAATCACAATCCGCTTGTCTGAATCCGCCTCTGGATGGGTGGGATTGTCGGGTTGAGGGGGTTTGGGGCGAGTCGAGAGTCCCATTTGTTTCAACAATCGATTAATATGGCGATCGCTAACTTCAATCCCAAATTCTCTAGCCAGGTGTTGGCTTAACTTCTGGGCGGTCCAGTTGCGAAAGGAATAGCCAATGTCGCGGGGACTCTGAGTGACTAATTCTTGTAAGCGTTGCAGATACTCATCATTCACCGCTTTAGGACGTCCAATGGGATGGGATTGCCAATGATGCGCCTCGCCACTACGGGCAATCAGCATCCAATGTCGGGCGGTGATGGGGGAACAGTTCAACGCCTGACAAATTTGGGCTTGGGTTTTCCCCTCGTCGGCTAACAGCATAATTTGCAGGCGCTGGCGATATTTTGGCGATAAGTCCTCTTGCAGATTTTTTTGCAGTTGTTTGCGCTGAAAGGGAGTGAGGTATTCACCGCCCGATTTACGCAGAGTGCGGCGTTGACCCCGGTTGGGTGGGAATTGGTGGCTTGACATCTCTAGACTTGGATTAGGGATTGGTCACAAGGGTTATATTTAAGCTCACACAAAGTATAACTTTGTCTAGAAATATATATAGAACAGACCGATGTTCTCTGTCAAGACAAAAAATGCACAGTTCTGGGTTTTGTCGCCAAATGCTTTTATAGCTTGGGTTTGGCGTTCTATACAAAGTGAGTATTTAGCAAGATCCCCGACTTCTCGGAGAAGTCGGGGATCTGAAAATTTTTGCTTAGTTTGCTGCTTCACCTCTCGGCTAAGTAGTCGGACAAAAGAAAACGGTACTGTATTAAGTGCAAGTAAATCGCCCTCAAACCCTTACTGTTGCCTGTTGCCTGTTGCCTGTTCCCTAATCTCAACCGTTAACTTTAATTGTGTCCACCCACTCATTGACGAGTCACGCCAATGGCAGATAAAACTGAAACGTACTGCCCACCCCTAACTGACTATCCACCTCAATCTCACCCCCTTGCAATTCCACCAACCGCTTCGAGATAGCCAAGCCTATCCCCGTTCCTCCGGTGTGGGGATTGCGCGACTTTTCCGCCCGCCAGAACCGTTCAAACACATGAGGGAGATCCGCTGGGGCAATACCCATACCTGTATCCGTGACTGCAATCCATAACCGAGGAATAATGCCTTTTCTCCCATCCCGTTCTACCCACACCCGCACCGTAATCGCACCGGTTTGAGTATGGCGAATGGCATTGCCTAAAAGATTCACCAGTACCTGTTCCAATCGGTCACTATCCGCCAATACTCGCGGCAATTTTTCCGGACAATCTAACTGCAATACCGGACCTTCTTCCAACACCTGATCCGCAAAGTTTTGCACCAGCGATTCTAACAGGGGGCGCACATTTACAGGTTCCACTTTAATCGGCAAATAACCCGCTTCCGCTTTCGAGAGTTCCTGTAAATCATTAATTAACCGTTCCAACCGTCGCGTTTCTTTTGCCAACTGTTGATACATCGCAGGGGTTGCGTCCATCCGTTGGGTAGCAAGTTCTTCTAAATAACCTCGGAGTACCGTCAGTGGCGTTCGCAGTTCATGGGTCAAATCACTGACTAAATCTCGCCGCCGCTGTTCCACATCCTCTAAACTCACCGCCATCTGATTAAAACTGGTGGCGAGTTGATTAATTTCAGGAATTTCACTGGGCGGAAGTCGTTCATCCAGCTTACCTGCTGCAAATTGTTGCGTAATGTCTTCGATTTGGGTCAGGGGTTTGACGATGCGACGAGACAACCAGTAACTGAGTCCCCCCGCCGCCGTCGTGCCAACGATAACCGACCAAAACGTGCCGCGATTCCAGGCGGTTTGAAATCCTTGTAATAGGGAGGTTCGGGCAACGCGAAAGATGACGCCTTTGCCTTCTAATTGTTGCAGATGCAAAATAAAGAAGCGCGGCGAAGACACTTTACTGATAATTAATAAAGACCCTACACCGACAATCATCACCAATAAATGGGAGAGAAATAGGCGAGAGACTAAGGGTAAGGATTTGCGGCGACGTAAACCAGTTTTACTCATGTTTAACGAGAAATGGTATAACAACCCCGCTGGGTCTAATTAACAACATCAGAAACCGCGCGGGTTTATATAAGGGGTTTGGGAACCAAACCCCTACTGCTGGCTATCTTCAAATTTATAACCAACACCGATAACGGTCTTAACAAATGTTGGATTACTGGGGTCAGGTTCTATTTTTTTCCGCAACCGGGCGACATGGGTATCAACCACCCGTTCATCGCCAAAAAAGTCATTTCCCCAAAGCTTATCAATCAGTTGAGTACGATTCCACACTCGACCGGGTTGACTGGTAAAGGTTGCCAACAGATTAAATTCTAACGTGGTTAAATCCAGGGGTTCGGATTCCCCAGAATCCAGTTGGCGACTGGCAGTATGCTGATCCACATCTACTATAAAATGTTGGGTACGGTAGACGAGGGACTGTCCACCGTGACGCAAACTACGCCGCAATAGCGCCCGGACTCTCGCCACCAGTTCAGTCGGGCTAAAGGGTTTAACCAGGTAATCATCGGCACCGGTGGATAAACCAACCACCCGGTCAATTTCCTCTCCCTTCGCCGTCAACATTAAAATATAGGGGTCTTTGGGTCCGGGTTTTTGGCGAATTCGGGCGCACACTTCTAGTCCATCCAATCCAGGTAGCATTAAGTCCAGAATAATCACATCCGGTTGCTGGGTTTGGAAGGCTTGCAGGGCGGCTAGTCCATCGCGACAGGAGTAGCAGGTAAATCCTTCCCGTTCTAGGGTGAGTTGGATGAGTTTAGCGATTTCCGCTTCGTCTTCAACGATTAAGATATCCATATAAGTAGTCGGACTTTCATTAAAGTTAATGGTTGAGAGTGGGGAACAGGGATGCTTGTTTCTACGATACCTTATGCCAATTCACCAGACAGCGACGAGGAAGCCCCTGTAGGGCGAGCATCTTGCTTGCTGGTGCTGGTATGGTGTTTTGTTGAAGGTGTGGGGTAGATTCATTAATCGTTATTTTTGTCAAGATAAAACGATTAGGATTAGGGTAGATTGTTTCAACTTATTATGGTTTTATCTAAATCTGATCCAACCCAACTATTTTATAGGTGGAGAACAATGCCATGATCTTCATTAATCCGGAGATGAAGCAAGCGTTTGCTGTGGCAAATCAAGCGAATTTGAGTCGGGAAGAGTTGGAAGATTTGCAAAAGCGGGAAATCTGGATACATGATCAGCGAAATGCGATTATCAAGGCGGTTAAGCAAAAACAAGTAGAAATTGCTCGACGACTTCTAGATGTGTTAGATGAAGAAAGGATTAGTCAAACGACGGGGCTTAGTCTTGAGGCGGTGCAGCAGTTGAGGCGCGATCGCCAGACAGGGGGTTGATTGACGCTCCCCCGGATGAATCACGGGGGATTCTTAGCTTGAGTTGGCGAGAAGCCCCACGCTCTAATCTTTGATTGAGCGTGGGATTTTTCGTATTAGCGAATCAGCCGTAATGGATTACAAGCCCAATTTCTCTAAAACAGGTTGTGTGGACACAATATGCTTACTCAATCCCAATTCCTTTGGCGGAATCCCTAGCGCCAAGGCGACCAATTGCGGTAAATGTAATACAGGTAATCCCAGCTTGCGCTCAATCACCTTTTCCACCTCCGGTTGACGAGAGTCAAGATTAAGGTGGCACAACGGACAAGGTGTTACCAGACAATCCGCCCCGGCGTCAATAGCTTCTTGGATATGTTTTCCCGCCATTTGGAACGATTGCTCAGTCGCATAACTGGCAATGGGCCAACCACAACACTGGGTTCGTCCGCGATAATAGACAGGAGTTGCCCCAACGGATCGAAATACATTCTCCATCGATTCGGGGTGAAACGGGTTGTCATAAGGTATTGTGGTCTGTCCTCTGAGCAGGTAACAGCCGTAGAAGGCGGCACATTTTAACCCGCTTAACGTCCGCGTGACCCGTTCTTGTAAGGCGTCTAGTCCATAATCGGTAACTAACGCCCACAGCAGGTGCTTGACTTCGCTGTTCCCCTGATAAGGAGAACAGCCCTCTTTTCGCAGCAAGCCATTAATTTGATCCACATAACCCGGATCACTCTGCTGAAAGTCCTTCAAGCGTTCATCAACATGACCAATGACCCCCTGACAGGTACTGCAATGGGTTAACAGAGGGAGATTAAGTTCCTCCGCCAAGGCAATATTACGAGCATTGACCGTATCTTCCAGCAATCGGGAATCTTCTTTAAACGTGCCAGACCCGCAACAGGACGCTTTTTTCAGTTCAATCAGTTCAATGCCTAAGGCTTGAGTCAGGGCGGCGGTTGATTGGTACAACTCTCGGCAAGCACCTTGAGCGACACAACCGGGAAAGTAAGCGTATTTTAGGGTTTGAGATGGCATAGCAGTTAACTTTTCGCTAGGGTTTGGGGAAGCACTAAGTCCCAGGCCGTAATCGATGGTTCCGCACTGGGATACTTAGGATCACCCAAGAGAATTTTACTCGGTCTATCCCGATCAACTTCTCTTTTTCCACATAACATAAGGTGCTTACTCTCTCACCGCCTCGATAGAATGAAAAGCAAAGAAATATGAACAAACGTAAGGAGTCTGTAATCAGCTATGCGAATGCTACATAGTTGGTAAAAGTATAGTCAAATATAGACAGACTAAATTTCATTGCAGAAAT
>CAZNNK010000492.1:0-5553 GCA_964574085.1 uncultured Coleofasciculus sp. | reverse complement strand
AGTTCTCTCATCAAAATAGGATGATTGGGATTTTAAGCGTCATTGGTCTTATGTCGTTTGCTTCCCCATCTCCCCCATCTCCCCCATCTCCCCCATCTCCCCTATCTCCCCTATCTCCCCTATCTCCCCTATCTCCCCCATCTCCCCTATCTCCCCTATCTTCCCCCGCTCTCCTCTAATAGAGAACGAGTCTTTTGGGTGTCCATGCGCGGACCAAAACTCGTCACCAACTTTGCCGCCGCTTTAGATCCTAACTCTCCAGCTTGAGCATAACTCATCCCATGAGTCAATCCGTAAAGAACCGCGCCAGCATACATATCTCCGGCGCCAACGGTATCAACAGCTTTAACAGGGATTGCATCAATCTCGATGATCTCTTGTCCATTAAAGATGACTGATCCTTTCGGTCCACGGGTAATCGCAAACCCCTTAGCCAACCCTTTCAAGTAATCAACAGCAACCGTAAGATCTTCTGTGTCTGCCATTTTTAGGGCTTCGCTTTCATTGGCAAAGAGGAAATCCACCCCTGAACCAATGATTTCCAGCAATCCATCTTTAAAGAACTTCACCATATTCAGGTCAGACAGAGATAGACAAACCTTTTGACCTGCGGCTTTGGCAAGATCTCTGGCTTGAATCGCCGCCGCTTTGCTAGCAGCACCTGTTACCAAATACCCTTCAATATAGGTATATTTAGACTGAGCGATCGCGTCAGGGACTAATTCCGCTTCTGAAAAGCTCGCAGAAATTCCCAGGAACGTATTCATCGTGCGATCGGCATCCGGCGTGACAAACACCAAGCATTTACCCGTAATTCCGGCTTCAGGAGGATGGTATTGTAGGTTTGTGTCAACCTTAAAGCGGAGCAAATCTCCCAGGTAAACTTGTCCGTCTTCATCATTGGCGACTTTACAAGAATAGAAGGCTTTACCCCCAAATTGGCTCAGGGCAATCATTGTATTTGCCGCCGATCCCCCACCGCCGCGCTTCATTGACTGACCCTCTAAGCGTTTCAGGATCTTGTACTGATGATCTTCTTCAATTAAAGTCATCACCCCTTTATCAATGCCCATTTCCTGGAGTAACTCTGGGGAAACTTCTAATTCAATGTCCAGTAGGGCATTACCGAGACCATATACATCGTATTGTTGAGTCATCTTGATTCATGGCTAAATCCCTCGTCCATACCAGGTATGGGTTACGCAGGAAAGCCAAGCTCCTAATTATAGTCTTGTTCAGTCTGCTATCCTATATTGCCATCCGTTACGACTCAAGTGTGAGTCATGAACTGGATTGGATATAGCAGCGACCTTGACAGGTGAGAACATTCTTTACTCCTGTCTCACTCTACGCCAGCCTCACAAGTGAAGGCACTCTTGATTATGGCACGTAATGTTCAATGATAGTCCTCTTCCAACAGAGGGGTTTAGCTTTGTTTGCCTTACACAGCCAATCCGCTTATTTATTTGAGATTAAATCTATTAAAATAAGGGGGTTTGGGCTTTGGTTTAGTTACTTAAACTCCAGCTTACGTGGCGCGATCGCAGTCTGGAGAAAACGCTACAGTAGACTGTTGGGTAATCATTTGACACTACTTATGACTCAAAACAAGCGTTAAGCCTCCATTATCCGCCGAGAAATCAAGTTCTTGGCTAAAAGCTCAAGTCGGTTAAAACCGACTCAATTTCGTTTCCAGTCGGTTAAACACCAAAGTCCAATTAATTCTCTAGCTGCTTGACCTTAAAATTCGGCAAGGTGACAAAGCCCTCAACTTTATTTTCGGTTGGTGTAACTAGAATTAGCGGTTACAAGAATCCAAAACTCTGTAGGGGCGGGTTTAGGGAATCAATTCAGCTAGTCACCGATTAATGAACAACAAAACCCGCCCTCCCCACCGATAACTGAACAACAAAACCCGCCCTTATTCAATTTAACCGCATGGTGGAGGCAGAATATTAATGGGCGACTGATTAAAGGGTTGAAAAACGAAACTCAATGCCATCGTTAGCCGATTGGGTAACGCTTACGCTCTACCACGCTAGAGCCGTTTGTTCTCCCGAATGAGCTGAATCTTCCTTCAAAAGGAGGATTCTTTAGCCTAACTCTCCAGTATATAACCTTAATAGGGTAATCCTGTGGTGCGATCGCGCTGACATCTAACTCCCCTTGGCACAATCCCCAAATTCGTTACCCGATCTGAGTTACAAGGTTAACCACAATCAAAGCAATCATGGCGGATCTTCCCAACCAACCGTGGACAATTTCATCAGCCGATTTATTTAAGAAACTGGATGTCTCCGAGGATGACGGACTCTCTGACGCCGAGGTACAGCAGCGACGGGAACAGTATGGCGCGAACCGTCTGCAAGAAGCCCAGCGTCGAGGTCCCTTACAAATCCTGATCGAACAGTTCAAAAGTCTGGTGATTGGGATTCTCGCCATTGCCGCAATTCTATCCTTTGCCTTTGCTCAGTGGATAGAGGGGATTGCCATTGTTTTTGCCATCTTAATTAATGCCGCCATTGGCTTTTTCATGGAATATCAAGCCGTGCGTTCCATGGAAGCCTTGCAAAGCCTGAGTAGCACCAAAGCCAAAGTGCGTCGCCAAGGACAGATGCAGGAGATTGACGCGGAAAACCTGGTTCCTGGAGACATGGTACTCCTGGAAAGCGGAGATCTGGTGCCGGCAGATATGCGGCTGACGGAAACCTCCAAAATGCAGGTGAATGAGTCGTCCCTTACAGGTGAATCCGTCCCCGTTACCAAAACCACAGAACCCATCGAAGGGGATGTGGAACTTGCCGATCGCACCAATATGCTGTTCAAAGGGACAGCCTTGACTCGCGGTTCCGGGGAAGGGGTGGTTGTAGCTACAGGAATGCAGACCGAGTTGGGTCACATTTCTGAGTTAGCCCAAGAAGCGGGAACTGAGGAACGTACCCCCCTAGAAAAACGGCTGAACCAACTGGGACGCCGTTTGATTTGGGTCACCCTGATTATTGTCGTCCTGATTGCCATTTCCGGCATTAGCGTGGGCAAAGAAATTCGCCTGATGGTAGAAACGTCTGTCGCCCTCGCTGTCGCCGCGATTCCCGAAGGACTGCCAATTGTAGCAACGATTGCCCTAGCGCGGGGGATGTGGCGCATGGCAAAGCGTAACGCCCTAATTAATAAACTGGCGGCGGTGGAAACCCTAGGGGCGACTAGCGTTATTTGTACCGATAAAACCGGAACCTTAACCGAAAACCGGATGACGGTGAGTCATATTGTCCTCGACTCCGGTGACATTGAAATTAGTGGGGAGGGATTAGAACCCGAAGGAGAGTTCACCCAAAATGATGAAACCCTGAACCCCTTAGACCATGATAGTCTCCGCCCTGCCTTAGAAGTTGGCGTCTTATGTAATAATGCAGCATTACAACCGGAGGATTCTAATGAAAGTCGAGTTGTCGGTGATCCGATGGAAGTGGCGCTGCTGATTGCGGGGGCAAAAGCTGATCTTCAGCGTGAAGCCTTATTAGAAGAGATGCCCGAAGTGCGGGAAGAGGCATTTGATCCCGACACTAAAATGATGGCAACCCTGCACAAAAGCAATGGTGATTATCGCTTTGCCGTCAAAGGCGCACCGGAATCTGTCCTAGAGGTGTGTACCCGGATCTTAACCCCAGACGGTGAAAAAGAACTCCGCGATCGCGACGCCTGGAAGCAACGCAGTAATGACCTCGCCGCGCAAGGGTTACGGATTCTGGCATTGGCACAAAAAAGGGTGGATAGTGAAGAGGCTAAACCCTACGAAAACCTAACCTTTTTAGGTGTTGTTGGCTTACTTGATCCCCCCCGCCAAGAGGTACGGGCAGCCATTGACGAATGTCAAGACGCGGGAATTCGGGTGATTATGGTGACAGGCGATCAACCCGTCACCGCCTGGAATATTGGCGTAGCGGTGGGCTTAACCGATGATGAACAAGCGGATGTGGTGCAGGGAAAAGACCTAAAAAGCCCCGATGACGCCTCTTCTGAGGAACGTCAGCGCTTGGTCAACACTCCGATTTTTGCCCGGGTATCTCCCGAACAAAAATTAAACCTGATTGCCTTGCATCAAGACACGGGGGCAATTGTGGCAATGACGGGGGATGGGGTCAACGACGCCCCCGCCCTACAAAAAGCCGATATTGGTGTGGCTATGGGACAACGAGGCACCCAGGTGGCAAAAGAAGCGGCGGATATGGTGCTACAAGATGATGCCTTTTCCTCCATTGTTGCAGCGGTGGAACAGGGGAGAGCGATTTTTAATAATATTCGCAAATTCACGATTTATCTGCTATCCGGGAATGTCGGTCAAATTATGGCAGTCACCGCCACCTCGTTAGTCAATGCGCCCTTACCCATCTTGCCCCTACAAATCTTATATCTGAATATCATTAACGATGTCTTCCCCGCCCTGGCGATGGGTGTGGGTGAAGGGTCTCCTGCCCTAATGGAACAACCTCCTCGTGATCCCAAGGAGTCGATTATCACCAAGCGTCACTGGTTTGCGATCGCCGGATATGGTTTAATCATAGCTGCCCCGGTTTTGGGTTCCTTTTACCTGGCATTCAACTGGCTAGGACTGGAAAAAAATCAGGCTGTTACCATCTCCTTTCTCACCATCGCCTTTTCCCGACTATGGCATGTCTTCAATATGCGCGATCGCGGATCAGGGGTGCTAGTTAACGAAGTCACCCGGAATAAGTACGTTTGGGGCGCCCTGATCCTTTGTACTGGATTACTTGCCATTGCCATATATCTACCCATCCTCTCCGATATCCTGCAAACTCATGCCCCTAGCCTTCAGGGTTGGTTACTCATCCTGGGAATGAGTTTAGTGCCCTTAGTCATTGGACAGATTGCCAAGTTAATCGCGGATCGAAAGACAAATGACAAATGACCAATAAAAATGCCTCTTGGGGTAGATGTCAGCGCTGACGCTGCTATCCTAGGTTAAAGTGTTAACCCAGAAACTGAAAAATTCTCAAAACGATCTGAAAAATTCTCAAAACGATCTGAAATTCAGACAAATTGTTTTTCAAAATGACCGGAATATTTCGATAAAACTGGGCAATCAGGACATTCAAAGTCCTCGATCATAACCTGAAACACAAGGAGAAACCTATGGCTGACAACACAGCTTTCTTAGAAAAAGTCAAAAAGCAGGGTTACTTAGAAGACATCTACGACGCCCGTGATATCACTGAAGTGGTGTTCCGCACCATGCGCGATTTAATGAACACAGACGCTTCAGATCGGGTCGAATCAGAATTGCGTCAAAACGATGGATCTGTACCGACTCCAGCCGAAGAACAGCAAAAAGAAATTGCCGATCTGTGGAAAGATACTAATCCAATTGTCAGCTTCCTGAGTCGGATTCGTCCCCCTCTCGAATTTGATGCGGATACCTTCTTGTTTAGAATCCGTCAAGAAGCCAGCTTACCCAAAGGCGTTAGCCCAGAAACGGTGGTAAAAGCCATTTTTTCCGCCACAAAAGACGAGTTATCTGAGGAACGAGTCAAAGAA
>CAZNNK010000491.1:0-5561 GCA_964574085.1 uncultured Coleofasciculus sp. | reverse complement strand
CAATAGCATATCCCGCACCCCACCATAGCGTTGTCGCCATGAGCCACTATCCGCCGTTGAAATAATCCCACCGAGGGTAGCGGATTCCGGGTAGGCGGGTTCAAGGGGCAAAAATTGATTGGTTTTCAGCAGTGTTTCCTGCAAATCTGCCAACTTCACACCCGCTTGCGCCGTTACCGTCAAGTCACCCACCGCATGATCAATCACCTGATTCAGGTTTTGGGTACTAATCACCAAATCAACGGGTTTACCCACACCCGCCCAGGCTAATTTACTCCCATTCCCGCAGGGGAGAATCCGCCAGTTATGAGTATTGGCGCATTCAGTTACTTGACAAAGCTGTTGAACTGTGGTAGGGCAAACCAATGTACTGGTAATCGTTTCGACGCCATACGCTCTCTTGAGTCGCTCTTGCCATAGGGGGGGTAAAGTATCCCCCTGGTAGAGGTTAGAATCACCCACAATCGGAGTTAGAGTTTGTGCGATCGCATTCATACAGATGTTCGTTCGTAGTTGCGCTTTAGCGCCATAAGCGTTTGTCTTCAGCGACATTCGGTTTCAATGAAGGCTGGTGGGCAATGCCCACCCTACTCCAGCTCCCCCAGCTCCCGTCCTAACGAGGACGCACCCCATAATGGCGATAATACCGATAATCCCGCAAAATCTGGTCATGATCGAAACATAGATTCGAGGGAATCTCCCACAGATTAAAAATCTGCAAATTCTTAGCATCATCAGCCGCTTGAGGTTCCCCTGTCGCAGTCGCTAGAAACACAATACTCAGGGTATGCTTACGCGGATCACGCTCAGGCGCCGAATAAACGTGAAACTGCTCGATTAACTCAACCTGTAAACCAATCTCTTCTTTCGCTTCGCGAACTGCTGCGGTTTCCACCGACTCGCCGTAATCAACAAAGCCGCCAGGAATTGCCCAGCCTAGGGGGGGATTTTTGCGTTCAATCAGAATAATCGGTCGCGAGGGTCGATCCATGAGTTCGACAATGATATCGACGGTGGGAACGGGATTTCGGTAAGTCACAAGCCAAGTTCAGGTAACAGGTAGGGATCAGCCTGGGTGGATTGTTTCCAGAATACCTCTGTTGACAGACTTAAATCTACCACGATGGCTCTTTTTTAACCCCTCCCTAGCGTGCTAATGTCGATAGGACTTGCTTTGCTGTACTATGGTCTATTTCTATGCAGATTCCTAGATCGAGTGGTGTTTTGCTGCATCCCACTTGCTTCCCCAGTCCCTATGGATTCGGTGACTTAGGCTCACCAGCGTATCAATTTATTGATTTTTTGGCGGCTAGCGATCAGCGATTTTGGCAGATCTTGCCCGTCGGACCCACGGGGTTTGGTAACTCGCCCTATATGTCCTACTCCGCCATGGCGGGAAACCCAATGCTGATTAGCCCAGAACAACTGCAAATGAAAGGGCTACTCACGGATGAAGATCTCGCTCATCTACCGGAGTTTCCCCCGGATTCGATTGACTTTGAGCGAGCCGTTCCCATGAAAAAATCGCTACTACTCAAAGCCTGCGATCGCTTTAAGCGGGAAGCGTCTTCGGAACAACAGGAGGACTTTGAGCAATTTTGTCAGCGTCACGCCTACTGGCTCGATGATTATGCCTTATTTATGGCACTCCACAACACCTTTGATGATGTGAGTTGGCATTTGTGGGAACCCGACATTGCCAAAGCCGAACCACAAGCGGTCAAAGAATGGCGAGAACGGTTACGCGATCGCATTTATTACCAAAAGTACCTCCAGTTTGAGTTTTTCCGCCAGTGGTCATGGTTGAAGCAGTATGCCAATGACCGCAATATCCAGATTATTGGCGATATCCCGATATATGTTGCTCATAATAGCGCCGATGTCTGGTCAAACCGAGAACTCTTTGCCATTGATGAGGAAACTGGTGAACCATCCCGGATGGCGGGTGTTCCCCCGGACTATTTCAGTGAAACCGGTCAATTGTGGGGAAACCCCATTTACGAATGGGAACGCATGGAACACAATAACTATCACTGGTGGATCATGCGCCTAAAGATGATGTTTGAGTACGTCGATGTGCTGCGAATTGATCATTTTCGCGGCTTTGAGGCGTATTGGGAGGTTGACCAAGGGGAAGACACTGCGATGAATGGGCGCTGGGTCAAAGGACCAGGAGCTAAATTTTTCAAAGTCCTGAAACGGGAATTAGAAGGATTACCGATTATCGCCGAGGATTTAGGGGTGATTACCCCAGAAGTTGAAGCATTGCGGGATCAGTTTGGGTTTCCGGGGATGAAAATTTTACATTTTGCCTTTGGTGGCGGTTCAGATAATCCCTATTTACCCTTTAACCTAGAGCGCAACTGTCTGATTTATACCGGGACCCATGATAATAACACGACAATCGGCTGGTTTAACCAAATCCCCGACTATGAACGAGACAATGCGATTCGTTACTTAGGGGAGTTAAGTTCCCAAGGCATCAATTGGGATTTAATCCGGTTAGCCTACAGCAGCGTCGCCAATCTCGCCATGGTTCCCTTGCAAGATTTCTTAGGTTTAGGTGCAGACGCCCAGATGAACCGTCCCAGTACCTCCGAAGGAAACTGGAAATGGCGCTATCAAGCCGAGGCATTAACCGACCAACTGCGCGATCGCATCAAAACCCTAGCTTATACCTATGGTCGGACACCTAATGGTTCTTAGACTAAAGGTTGGGAAGAGGCGATAAGTATCGCGCTGTAATCTTTGATTTAGCTACAGCTACATACATAGAGCAAACAGACTATCAAGACCGAGGATTAGCCGCAAAGGTCATTTCCTCAACCGCACCGGGGGCGCCCATTTGTTTAGCACTTTGGTCATTAAACTCGACCAAGACGCCTCCGGCATTACCCGCCCGAACAATCAGTTGTTGATCCGCCACCCAAGTCCGCTGGGTGCCTTCAGGCAAGACGCCTTCAAATTCGGTTTTACCATCCACAACGACTCGAATCCAGGACTGAGCCTTGAGGGTAACACCCACCTGCACCGGTTTACCATCTTGGCTGGCATGACTAATTTCCGCCGATTGGTTAATATCAAGGGACTGTTTCGGTGGTCTGGGTTCGGGCTTTTTCGGGGTCGGTAACTGCTGGGCAGAGGGGGTATTGTCAACTTCAATCACTTGGACGGCGGAGCGATTGAGAATGTAAGATAAACCACTGACCGAGCCAATCACCAACAGAATATAGAGTAGGTAGAGATGAAGCGGTCGCAATTGAGCAGCAGGTAAATACCGCCAACGGGGTTTGATCAACTGGAGACTCGCTCCCACCGGAAAAGCATTGGCACATTCTGCACCATTGAGTCCCAGGGCTTCAGCAAATCGCCGGATAAAGCCCCGAATGTAGACAGGTTCGGGCAACTGGTCGATCTTACCGTCTTCAATCGCCTGTAAAAGCCGTGCCTGAATTCGGGTTTGAGCCGCAACTTCCTCTAAAGTAATCGACTGTTCGAGGCGAAACTGACGTAGGCGAGCGCCTATTTCTTCGAGCTTCTCAACTTGTTCCTGCTGCAAATGACTCGTATTCTCCTTCATACACGGTACTCCTTGATATCTGCTGGCACGTTTTCGTAAGGGTTAGTGAACTCGGTTGTGGAGGAAGCGGATTTCAAATTCTTCAAGATAACGGTAGTGACCACTGAGCAGTATCGGTTCACCTGGTCGTTGTAATTGAATCGGACCAATTGCCGTGCGGTGCAGATGGATGACTGGATAGCCTAGCAGGTCAGCAACTCGACGAATTTGACGGTTTCTCCCTTCTGTCAAGACAATTTCTAAAAGTGTTTTATCGGGTTGCCGCTTAAGGACTCGAACCTTAGCGGGTAGAGTCCTTCGACCTGACAAGTCTACACCCTGACGCCAAGCCGAGAGGATTGACGCAGAAGGATGACCCTTAACCCAAACCCGATACGTCTTAGGAACGTGATGGCGAGGATGGGTAAGTTTATAGGTCAATGTTCCGTCATTTGTCAGAATTAACGCTCCTGTAGATTCCATGTCCAACCGTCCCACCGGATGGATGCCCTGACCTTGTCTAATCGTGCTTGGCAGTAAATCAAGAACTGTACGACGCTTCTCAAGAATGGTATTACACACCCGATAATTCCGACAAGTAGAGACTACACCCACGGGTTTATTGAGCAAGAGATAAATTGCCTGAGGACGATTACTGGGTTTGAGCTGTTGACCATTAACTTCAATCAAATCCGTTTCCGGATTGGCTTTTTGTCCTAGCTGCACCACAGTGCCATTTAGCCGAACTTGTCCGGCTAGGATCATTTTCTCAGCTTGACGCCGTGAGGCAATACCCCACTGTGAAAGAATTTTTTGTACTCTTTCCTCCATGGCTTGACTACCTGTGAAAGCTAGTTCATCTCGACCCAGACTATGCTGGTTTCAAGTTGATCTCCATCCCTATAGTAGTTTTTCCAGCTCCAGCAGGGGTTTGGTTTAAACCTCTCTTGCTTTCAGGTGGTTCGAGGGATTCAGTCTTCTTCTAGTCCTGACCAGAATAGACTATGTACAAATATTACAAGAATGGGGCAAATTGCAAGCGTTTAGTTTTTTGACCTGCTCATTGCCTTGCTCGGAAACTATCCCAGTCATGCCAGTTGTGTCAGAATACAGGATTGACCCGGAATTTTTGGCAATGGACGTGAACAAATCACAAGCTGGGACAGACAAAGGCAGCCGGATGATCAGTACGGTTGTATCACCTGCGGTACAATTATGGCTGCGATCGCAGGTGGAGGCTGTGGAAACACTACAGTTTAAGCTAATGGGTCGCGATCGCCAAATTCTGCGGGGACACATTCCTACGGTGTCTATTGCGGCGGATGGGGCTATCTATCAAGGACTGCATCTGTCGCAAATCCAGCTAGAGGGTGTCAATATTCGCTTCAATCTCACTCAGGTGTTTAAAGGTAAGCCCCTACGTCTCCTAGACCCTGTTCCGGTTACGGGTCAACTTGTACTGCGAGAACGTGACCTGCAAGCATCTCTGGGCGCTCCCTTATTATCAAATGCTTTAACGGAATTACTGAATACCTTTATTAATTCTTATAATCAACCGGATCAGTATCCCTCTCTAAACGAGTCCCACTTAAACTGGCAGCAGATTACGATTGATGGGCAGCAACTTACTCTCAAGGGAACAGTGATATCATGTCCCGTTGAATCCTCACACTACGGTGACAACAAGCCAGAGGGCAGAAGGCAGAGGGGAGAAGGAAAGGAAGACGGTGACAAGGTGAAAGAAAATCATCACGGTTTAGGCGGGCTTTATTATAGGACACACCATCCGATGAGGGACACCCCGATTAGGATTGATGCAGGTATTCAATTGGCAACACCTCAACAACTACGACTCCATCCCCTCCAGATTCAAATTAACACTCAACAGTCTCCGATAACGTTAGATCACTTTATGATTGATTTAGGATCAGAGGTTGATCTCGAAGAACTGACTCTAACTCCAGGACAGTTGATATGTCGCGGCTGTATTCGAGTCATACCC
>CAZNNK010000490.1:0-5562 GCA_964574085.1 uncultured Coleofasciculus sp. | reverse complement strand
ACAGTTCTCAACAAAACGTCATAATTGCTCATTTTTCACCCCTTTTTGGGAAAAAGCTACGAATTTTCAAGGGTTGCGGCGATTGTGAGAGACTTGTGCAATTTTCAGGTATACTATCTATGGTGGGTTTTTTATGAGTAAAAATAATTTTGATACAGCTAAACCCCTTGAATCTTCGTAGTACTTTGTATAATTGATGGTTTTCGTCTCACTCCCAACCTCCCCCTTGGACGCATGTATTTTGTTGAACTTATGATAAAAATCATTACTAAGTATTGACAAAAACACAGATTACACAGAAAGGATGGCGCAGATAGAACAGTAAATAGTGAGAGACACAGATTGACACAGACATAACCTCTTTACATTTAGTAATTTTTATTCTTTCTCAGCTTTAGCTTATGGCTGGGAGGACTGACTGGACAAGTCGGCTGTGCGACGGGATTGTTTTTAAGTTCAAGCTCAATCCGATTCTGGACTTTGGACAAACAAAGTGCGATCGCGGTTGAGAATAAGGTGGGTTTGGTTGTCCAGTTTGGGGTTAATCGATTGCCTTGCGGTGGGGGAATGGGCGGGTGCAAGTTGTTCCCTTATTGGTGGATATCTGAATTGATTCCCTAAACCCGCCCCTACATCTAATTCCTGTTAACGATACTTTGTTGTATGCCAGATAACTTTTCTGTAAGTATGATTAGCGATGACACAAGTTAAAGAGGTTGGTTTGACCGAAGAAATAGCGATTTTAATGGTCATTGTAATTTATTAATTCTTCTTTGGCTTCCAAGTAAATGTAGTCTTAATAAGCTTTTGATCTGCTTGTCCCCCTTCAGATCCAGTTATCTATTTAAGGCTGTTTCCAGAAAAGACTGATCAATCGCGGTATCAAAATTGGGCAGTTGTTCAATTCTGCCGATTTCCTGAAGGAATTTAGCCGTTGACAAGAGACTGGTTAAGGTTTCCTGATTTAAGGCAAAATTATAATAATGGAATTTCATCGCATTTTTGATAATTGATGGCGACAACCCCGTAAGATTTGCTTGAATTTCTGCTACCTCATCCCGGTGATTATTAATGTAATCCTCAGCTTTAATCAAGGCGCGGATCACGTTCACCACGATTTCGGGATACTGTTGGGCAAAGTTGGAGTTGACGACTAAAAATATAGGATAGGTATTATTCAGATTTCCCAGCGTCGCCAACTCATTTCCATACCCGTTAGCTTCTGCTTGTGACGGTGTCGGTTCACTGGCAACTATTGCATCTACCTCTCCAGCGGCGAGGGCGGTTAATTGTAAAGAGGGTGCCATATCAATAATTTCATCAGCCAAATCTAGACTATGTTTATTTGCCAAAAGCATCAGTCCTCCATGGGTTGAGGTTCCTTTCTTCACCCCAATGCGCTTACCCATTAAATCGCTAATTTCGTTGATATTACTGGTATTAGCAACAATAATCCGATGACGATGTTCTCCCCCACCATGAGAACCGATAATTTTAAATGAATCTCCCCGTTTAGCCGTAACAATGATAGCTGTCGTATCTCCCATTGTGCCAAAATCAGCACTCCCAGATATTAAAGCTTCTGTGGTTTCCGGTCCACTGGAAAAAATCTGTGGGGTGATCGTTAAACCTTCGGCTTGAAAAAATCCCTTTTCAAAGGCGATAATTGATGCAGCATCAGCGACTCGATCTTGATAAGCGTAATTAATCTTCAGTTGCTGCTGATTTGGAGGTATTCCTAATAAAAACCCAATTCCGACAATAATAACGGTAACTGCACCCGCCACAATGAAAACATCTCTGACTGTTTTGATGAGTTTGACTTTCAACATAAACTATCCTCCGATTTAAGTCAAATTTGCCAACAATTCTTTTCTCACCGCCAAGGCTTCTGCACTAAATATATCTCTGGGTCGAGGCAGATCAATTGTTATCTCTTGCTTGATTTTCCCCGGACGTTTAGTTAACACGATAATTCGGTCGGCTAAAACAATGGCTTCCTCCAGAGAATGGGTAACAAACACAATCGTTTTCCGTTCAGATTGCCAAATCTTTA
This sequence comes from uncultured Coleofasciculus sp., assembly GCA_964574085.1. Classification (GTDB taxonomy): domain Bacteria; phylum Cyanobacteriota; class Cyanobacteriia; order Cyanobacteriales; family Coleofasciculaceae; genus Coleofasciculus. Next base: position 3,506 of record CAZNNK010000490.1, on the reverse strand, counting down.
ACAGTTCAAAATCTAGATAATGTTTCGTTTGTTCATCCAGGGAACTAAACGGTTCATCCATCAATAAGATATCCGGATCTAATGCCAAAGCCCGCGCGATCGCAACTTTTTGTTTCATCCCCCCGGATAGCTGATGGGGACGGGCAGACTCAAATCCCTCTAACCCAACCAGATGCAAATACTTCCTGACAATTCTCTGACGTTTTCGTTGAGAAATCCCTTGCGCCTTTAAGCCAAGTTCTACATTCCCAAACACAGTTTTCCAGGGATAAAGACTAAACTCTTGGAAAACCACACCAATGTCAGGGGATGGTTTATTTACCTGTCTTTGATTAATCACAATCTGCCCCTGAGTTGGTTGTTCAAAACCCGCCATCATCTGGAGTAACGTGGTTTTTCCACAGCCACTCGGACCCAGCAAACAGATAAACTCATGGGCATGAATTCGCAAATTAATATTTCTGAGGACAAAAATACCTCGATTCTGTTTGGGATACAAAAATACTTTAGCAACATTGATGCATTCAGCAATCATCGCATTTATTTCCCAACTAACCCCTGACGTTGTAAAATTTTCCGTTCGATTCGGGCAAACAATAATTTTTCCACAATCAGTCCCACCGTACAGATAATAAACACACAAACCAATGCCGCTTCAAAATCCAATGACCATCTTGCCTGCATGAGAGAATACCCCAAACCCGTAGAAACACCAACAACCATCTCCGCCGCAATCAAAACGCGCCAGCCGTTAGCAAATCCAATCCGCAAACCGTTGATAATCGACAGCAGAGAAGCTGGTAAGAGGACGTGTAAAAAGACTTGACTTTGACTTAATCCCAGCATTTTGGCAACATTGATATAAATTGGGGGAACACTACGAATTCCCCCTGTTGTACTGATGATAATTGGGGCTAATGCCGTCATACTAATCATAAAAATAGTCGCTCCCTCCCCTAAGCCAAACAGCAATAACGTGATCGGAATCCAGGCGAGTCCAGGAATCAGTTGGATGATATAAACAGTTGGCATAAATAAATCATGGATGATCCGATAGATCCCAAATGTCATGCCAATGCTCAAACCAATGACAACGGATATCATATATCCCATTCCCCATCGAAAAAGACTGGTGACTAAATGGTGACCAATCGTTTTCTCGTAGAGGAGATTCCCCAACACCAAAGAAATTAATCGTTGGCAGGTCGAAATGGGGGTTGGGAAAGGCACACCTCGCGTTTGAGTCACCCAGAGAGCCATTAATTGCCAAACTGTCAAGATAAAAACAAAGGAAAATACATTAAAAAATATAACTTTAAAAATAGACTTGTATCGTTTCTGACGATATTCAAATCCATCAGGATTATGTCTGAAATTTAGGCTGGATTTGTTAGAAATTAAACTCAAAATTAGCTGCTCCTGATCAACCCAAACTTGCCCTAAGTTTTTCCCGGAAATATGGCAACAGACTTGTAGGGTAGCTGGTACTTGGTCAGGGCGGGTTTAGTACCATCTGGGTGAGGTAAGAAACGATAATAAGAAAACCCGCCCCTACACAATACTCCCCCTTCCTCACCCTACGTTACGTCAAGATCTCACTCAGGCAGGACTTACGCACAATCGCTATCTGTAGAGTGGGCATTGTCCATCCTGCTCCTATAAATAGGGTGTTAATCCTCAAATTGCCTAAGTTCTATCAGTTTAAGAACTACAGCAAGCGCCGCCATCCGGTTTAATTGTGGCGTGGTAGTCCAATCCTTTGGTTTCGCGGGGATGGCGAATCTCGGTGCGCGAACGGTCAAAGGGTTGAGCAATATCTAAAGGGATGTCCTGATTGGGTAAAATAGGCAGGATGTCTTGAGTATAAGCCCCCTGAGGATTGGTGTAAATCTTAAAGGTTTTATCGTCAACCGCCATGCGCTGTCCCCGATACAGTGTATGCCCGTGATCATCTTGCACCGCTTTCCAAGGTCCTTTGTAGATAACCGCTTGGTTGCGTTCCCAACCATCCCCCTCCTTCCCTTTAAACGCCTGTACTGTCATCGAGCGAAATTCAATTCCATCAATAACCTGCCAAGGTTGCTCTTGGCGCACCAGAATTTCCATGCCATAAAAGCCAGCTTGCTCAAACATCTCCAGAAACCCCTCTTCTTGGAATGCACCTGCAATACATCCACTCCAAAGTTGGGGATCATTGAGAATCGCGGGTGTCACCGCTTCGTCGCAGACAATATCAGAAATCACTGCTCGTCCCCCTGGCTTCAGCACCCGATAGATTTCCCGGAACAGTTGCTGCTTATCTTGTGGGCGCACTAGATTCAGCACACAGTTGGAGACGACGACATCGACGCTATTATCAGCAATGAGGGGGTGTTCCCGTCGCAGGCGCGTACATTCAGCTTCTAACGCGGTTAAGTCTTCCACGGTAGTAATCGGGTGATTGGCTAACCAGGCTTGGACTCGCTCCAAATTTAACTGTAAATCTTGAATTTTGCCCTTGACAAATGCCACATTACCATAACCTAATTTGCCAGCCATTTCGTCAATATACTTGCGCGACAAGGCGAGCATTTCATCATTGAAATCCACGCCAATGACTTGACCCGTAGCCCCAACTTTTTGGGCTAAAATGTAGCAATGTTTTCCCGCACCAGAACCGAGATCAACGACGGTTTCGCCCTGCTTCACATACCGAGTGGGATCTCCACAACCATAATCTTTCTCGATGATTTCTGCTGGGAGTTGGGCGAGATAATCCGACTCGTAAGTCGTGGGACAGCACAGGGAGGCTTCGGCTTGCTTGGCACCCTGTTCATAGCGCTGTCTGACGGCTTGCTCGACATCGTAACCCGTTGCGTCAGATTGGGGCTGGACATTCCGATCATTTGTTACGGTTTGAGACATTAAGCGACTCCTTTAGTGAATTTTATTGCCCGTCAGAATGACAGTACACAACAGCCAATATTGATCCCCTTCCCCTCTGGATCAGCGACGCCCGGTGCTAGGGTATAGAGCATGGCTTTGCCATCTCGTTGGGCAACCACGAATTGTTCTGCCCGCAAAATTTTCAGGTGGTGTGAGAGGAGGCTTTGTTCTATCTTTAGTACGGCATTGAGCTGCCCAACCTGTTTGGCATCCTCTAGCAAAATTCTTAACACGGCTAGGCGAGTGGGGTCAGCTAAAACTTTCAGCCGACGGGCGCAGAAGGATTCGGTGGAGATATCAATCACGGCGGTTGGGTCCAGTCATCCTTGAACGTGGGTTGATATGAACATTAATTCATTTGACTGGGTATTGACGCAACCGGGCAAGATATCGATACTAAAGTTTGTACAAGTTAACAAAAGACAACCAATCGTCATCTGTTAGGCGATCGCACCGTTGAAGGGGTTCGCTATAACCTAGTCTTCTCATACCAAATCCGCCTTTGAAAGCCCCTTTTTGCCCTAGCGAAGAGGAAGTTGCAGCGACACAAACCAAGTCCGCCTGCGCGGACTACATTATAA
>CAZNNK010000489.1:0-5566 GCA_964574085.1 uncultured Coleofasciculus sp. | reverse complement strand
CACTACCCCTGTGATGCTAGTGCCTCCATCTACCCAAGTCACGGCTCCGGCATTAGTTACTCCCCCATTATCCCAATTAGGGCTACTTACCACATAATTGCCGTTGCTCAGTGCTGTTACACCACGACTGCCCACTTGGTCATTGGGGCTGCTACCCACCAAGCTATTGGCGACGCTTACCTCCCCACTGATACCAGTATTGCCGTTGCCCCAAGTCACAGCTCCAGCATCTGTTACTGTTCCGTTATCCCAACGGGGGCTGTTCACCACGTAATTGCCATTACTAAGCGCCACCGCGCCCCCACCGGCAACAAAGTCCCCAGAACGGCTGCCTACTAGACTATTGGCGACACTTACCTCTCCAGTGAGATCACTTATGCCGTTGACCCAGGTCACTGCCCCCCTCGCATTATCCCAAAAGTCGCTGCTCACCAGGTAATTGCCATTGGTCAGTACTGGTATTCCATAATGCCCTATAGTGTCATTCGTTCTGCTGCCCACTAAACTATTGGCAGCACTCACCTCCCCAATGAGACCAGTTGAGCCGTTGATCAAGGTGATCGCCCCAGCATCTTCCGCCACTCCGTTGTCCCACAAACGGCTCCTCGCTACATAGTTGCCATTAGGGAGCGCTGCTCCGTTATCATAGCCCACATGATGCCCAGAACTGCTGCCCACCAAGCTATTAGCAGCACTCACTACCCCTGTGATACCAGTAGTTCCATTACCCCAAGTCACTGCCCCCGAATCTCTCGCTGCGCCATTGTTCCAAAAGGGGCTATTTACCACATAATTGCCATTGCTCAGTGCAACAACGCCACCATTGTTCGCATTAAGACCTACCTGATCATTGGAGCTGCTGCCCACCAGACTATTGGCAGCACTCACCACCCCACTGATACCAGTATTACCGTTGCCCCAAGTCACTGCCCCAGCATTCGTGACTGCGCCATTGTCCCAATTAGGACTACGCACTACATAGTTGCCGTTGCTCAGTGCTACCACGCCATGACTGCCCACTTGGTTATCAGTACTGCTGCCCACTAAGCTATTGGCAGCACTCACTACCCCACCATCGATACCAGTAGTTCCATCGCCCCAGGTCACTGCCCCAGCATCCTTGATTGTCCCGTTGTCCCAATTGGGGCTACTCACCACGTAATGACCATTACTCAGCGCCACCACGCCGCGACTGCCAATTTGGTCATCCATACGGCTGCCAGTCAACATACTGACTAGCTCACCCGTCAATCCGTCGTAAAGATACACTGTCCCAGCGTTTGGCGCTGCAAAGTCATCCCCTGGCTTCGTTATGACAACATTGCCAGTACTGAGTGGAACAATATGCGTACCAAACCCGGAACCGCCTCCCGCATTGGGGTCAATCAAATCAAACTGCGGTGCTACCCCTGTGGTAGAACTAATCACAATATTTTTCGGGTCGAGCAAGAGTGTTCCCGCCAACCCATTAGTCGCCCCGGCATCACCCACCCCAGCAAAGCTGAGATTTTCTTTACCTGACACTTCAAGCAAGCCGCCGTTACCTGCTATTAACCCTCCTCGTGCCGAAACTTGACCCAAAAATTCTGTCTGCTGATCTGACCAGACAATGACTTTACCCCCATCCCCAATACTAAGAGCATCTGCGCTTAGAATGCTGGCATGATTCACTAACGTATTTTGGGCATTGGGGGGCGAGAAAGCAGGGGAAGCCGAGGAAGTTAGGGACTGTCCCTGAAAATCACCACCAATTAAAATCTCGCCGCCGCCAATATTACCACTTGCATCCACATCCGCAGCTAACAGGCGAATGTCTTGGGCGAACAGATGAACAGAACCGCCTATCTCTCCAGTGGCATCAAAGCTTCCAGAGGTGGTTAGTGCAGTGTCCTCTCCACCATAAAAGGCGATCGCTCCTCCTTGTGCAGTACCATTCACTGAAGTGATAGCACTAGCTGTCTGAATCAGCGTACCTGTATGATTAACTTGAATGTCTCCACCCCTACCATCACTGCCACTGGCACTGAGAATCCCACCATCGAGCAAGTTCTTAGTCTGAATTGCGATCGCGCCACCATTTTCCCCATCAGCCGTTATTTGACCGAGGTTATACACCACCGTACCTGTCACATTAACGGTTCCTGGATTGCTACTGTTGGTTGATACTTGCCCTTCGTTGACGACTTGACTACCGTTACCCGTCAGCAGCATTGGCAAATCGAGGGGCTTCACAGGTAACAACTGCCCTTCATTGTCTTGTAGTGCTTCAATCTCCAAACTCAACAACTGTCCCGGTTGACTAATCCGGACTAAACTCTCACCTGGAATAGCCGCAATAGTAATAGTCCCTCCTGGTGCAGTTAATTGCCCCGTATTAATAACATTGCCACCCAGTAACGTTAAACTCTGCCCCTCTCCTACTGTCAAGTCGCCACCATTCACAATACTCCCTGGTTGTGCTAAATCAAAGGCAAATTGACTGGGATTTCCGATTAAAAATTGGTATTCATTGTTACCAAACGCCTTAAACCAATTCCCCTCACCAAAACCAATTCCTGTGGCAGTTGTTGCCGTAAACGATGCCGGGACATTCAGACTGGCATCTGCACCAAAAACAATCCCAGCCGGGTTCATTAAGAATAAGTTAGAATTCCCGCCAGTCACCTGAATCAGACCATTAATAACCGAGGCATCTCCCCCAACAACCCGTGTCAGGATATTTTGAATTTCCGGTCGAGAAATAAAATTAGCAATCTGCCCAGTATCGAGTCCAAACTGCTGGAAACTATGAAATAAATTTGCCCCATCACCCGACGAAGTGCCACCCGATATATCGAATTGATTGTCAACGGTCGTAACTACCGTACCCGTACCGTCATTGGCAGCAGTAATCGGTAGCGCTTGTGCCTGAAAAACAGGGGAAAATGCAATTCCACACCAAGACATTGCTGGTATTAGAGACAGCCAATTAACTAATTGGCGAAAGGCAAACCAACGGGACTTCCAGGGTCGATTCACCATATTATCTATGACTATGGCTCAGAACTATGGAAGAAATACTACCACAAAAACTGCATAGGGTAACATCCCCAAAGATATGTAAAAACAATAAGAGATACTGCCGAACATTATGGCGCTTCCCAAGCCGATGCGGTGCACGCAACCGTAGGGGCGCACCGACGTGCGCCCTTGTTACCGACGTGCGCCCTTGTTACCGACGTGCGCCCTTGGCACCGACGTGCGCCCTTGTCACCGACGTGCGCCCTTGGCAATGTACCTCACCCGATTAGAAAACGCCATAAACCCTAAACAGTGAGACAATTAGGAAAAATTTCAGATACCAGAAGAGTCAGGTAGGTAAACTAGCGATGGGAACGATATCGAAATACTGGAGGCTGGTTCGGATTGATAGCTTTGGGAAATGCCAAATCGAGGATATGGAGGACGCCAAAGCCTTTTTGCATCAGCAATTTTCCGGACTAGCTGAACAAGAGGATGTCCCCGATAAAGAAATCCAACGCCAACTTCTACAGTGGTTTCGGTCAAATTCCTCAATCCTAGCAGGGGACGACACCCAGCAGATGATGGCTGAACTATGTTTACGCTGTTTTATCTCTAACGAGATTAAAAACATTTGCCTGGAACTGGCACAGAAGTTTGGTCAAAATCATGACTTCAAGAGTGATAATTTATTGCCATTGGTACTTGATACTACTGATCCTGCTCTCGCTAAAGCTACCTCTGGTATTGGGAAAACTTCTGGGGAACATGGCAGTTTTGTAGATAAAGTTAAATCTAGCGTTGGGTTTCGTTCCTCAACCCAACCTACAAAGGTGACAGACTCCCAAAGCTATCGCTCTCTCCCGACTCGGATTTTACAAAGCTTTGACCCCAACAAAAGTAGTTTATCCGCTTGGACAACCCGAATGGTTAAAAGTGATAAAGAAGTCCAGCACTTCTTATTAGCACACGGGATAGAACAAGTGACAGACTGGTTAATTTTAAACCAGAGAACACCAGGCGGATTACAGCGAATTTTGTCAGAGTTTTATCGTCGAACCGCGATGGAAACTCAACAAGCTGTGCAGCTACTAGAGAGTTACCATCAGGTTTATCGCGCCCAACTTCTCCAACAACGTCAACAGCAAGGCAAAGCTAAGGTTAAAAGCAAATACCCACCGCCGACCGAACAGCAACTGCGTCAAATTGCTGAATTGTTGTCAGCAACCCGAACCCTATCTCCTGAAGCTGTCTTAACAGAACTGCAAAACCTTGCCCAGTTGATCCGAGGATATCGCATTTATATTAGAGGTGGACCCGCTCCGAGAGTATCTTTGGACAATTGTGATGGAATTGGTAATAGTAGCAATGCTATTGGTGACAGTCATTCCACAGACAATCAGGACGACTTAACGGAGTTCTTAAAACCCTATCGGGATGCTTGTTTAAAACAAGCCGTAGAGCAAGTAATTCAACATCGCCTCTCCTATCTCCAACGCAAAAAAGGACAGAAACATCACATTTTTCTCAGGGCGCTGCATCTATTTCACTGTCAGGGAATCCCGATGGGAGAAATTGCCGCCCAGTTAGGGTGGCAAGCCCAGTATCAAGTGAGCCGCCTACTCAAACTTAAAGAATTTCGTGCTGATGTGGCAAGGCGAATGTTAGTGTACTTTCGTGATTCTCTGAAGAATCGATTCGCTGCACACCTTTCTCAACTTACCCAAAACTATAATAATCTTGATAGTCTACATCAAGTTGAGTCTAAAATACAGCAATTTATTACGCCACACATTGAGCAGCTAATTCAGGAGGCGGAAAAAGAAGCTAACAATAGTAAAAGCCGCGTTATGAGCAGTCAATTTTCTCAAATCATTTGCCACTATCTTGATACTAGAGGTTTAAAACAATGACGAATATTACACCAGACTTAACTGATAATTTCCTAGAATTTGACAAAATTACAAATGCCATTTCCTTGGAAACTGAGCATATTGACCAAGCTTTACAACTCAGTCATGCATTTAGAAATCCATCGCGAACATGGCAAATTTATCTCAACGCTATGGCATTGTTTGGATTTGAAGAGTGGCTGGTGAAAAGAGCGCCGGATTTACCTATCGATCAAGACTCCTGTTCCTTATGGCAGCACCCCTATGCTAATGTCCTTGATGTTATCAGTAATTTAAGGGTGGGTCAATTTAAAGTCTGCCTCATTTCAACAATCTGTTTTACCGATGAAGACGTGCCTGTTCCAAGAGCCGTCATCGATTTACCTGAATTCACGGCTCATTTCTATGTGATTATTGGTATTGAAGACGAATTAGAAATCGCCGCTATTCGTGGATTTATGCGTTACGACCAACTGGTTGAATGGAAATCAGAATTAAAACCAGATATGGATTGGAATTATCCACTACCATTGGCGTGGTTTAATCAGGAATCTGATAAGCTATTGCTTTATTTACAGTGTTTAGAACCCACTGCTATTCCGTTACCTGAAATCTCCAACGTCCGCCAGTCTACACTGTCTCAAATGCAGACTGAACTGGCGACAGTGTTACCC
>CAZNNK010000488.1:0-5568 GCA_964574085.1 uncultured Coleofasciculus sp. | reverse complement strand
GTCTTAGTGAATTTATTAAGTAATGCGGTAAAATTTACGCCAGAGGGTGGCGAAGTGTCGTTGGTAGTAAGGGCAGATGGGGACAATGAACAGTTACAGTTTAGTGTTACCGATACGGGGATTGGGATTGCCCCAGAAAACCTGAATAAACTGTTTAAACCGTTTGTGCAATTAGATAGTAGTCTCTCGCGTCGCTATGCTGGTACGGGGTTAGGGTTAGCATTAGTACGGCGAATTGTGGAACTACAAGGAGGGAGTATTGGGTTAGAAACTGAGGTGGGTAAAGGAAGTTGCTTTACCGTAATGCTTCCCTGGAAACGTACTCGGTTGAGGGGGCAAACCCTGCGACAGGCTAAACTGGGATCTGGAGAATTACCGCCGATTCACAACGCCTTAGTCGTGGAAGACTCGGATGCGTCAGCGGATCATCTTGCCCGGTATCTGGGAGAATTAGGCGTAACAGTTTTAATTCATCCTCAGGGTGAAGGCACAATTGAGACGGTGCAGCAATTTAAGCCGGATGTGATTATCTTGGACATTTTACTGCCGAATGTTTCCGGTTGGCAGGTGTTGGTTCAGTTAAAAGAAAATCCGGCTACGGCATCCATTCCGGTGGTGGTGGTTTCTGTGGTGGATGATCCGACGCAAGCGTTAGAATTAGGCGCGTCTGACTATCTGCTGAAACCCGTTTCTCGTCCCCAGTTACAGTCGGTTTTGAGTCAGTTGTTTGCCCCGACATCGGAGAATGATGATCCGGTGGTGGCACAATCGTTACCGTTAATTCTATTGGCAGAAGATAATGAGGCAAATATTGTCACGCTGACGGATTATTTGCACAGTAAAGGGTTTCGGGTGGTTTTAGCCCGAAACGGTATGGAAGCGGTGCAGCAAGCTAAACAGTATATACCGGATTTGATTTTAATGGATATTCAAATGCCAGAAATGGATGGATTAGAAGCAACATGCCAGATTCGGGCGGATCGGAATTTGCCGGGAATGCCGATTATTGCCGTAACCGCTTTGGCAATGCCTGGGGATCGGGAAAAATGTTTGGCGGCAGGGGCAACGGAGTATATGGCGAAGCCGATTAGCTTGAAAACGTTGGTGAAGCTGATTGAACAATATCTGAATCGGGAGTAAAAGGGTAGAAGGGTAATGCTCTTATTGACTTTATTCGTTCAATACTCACAGGATTCAAAAAACTAACTATATCATAATCCATCTAAACCGTTATCATTTCCTGCTACCTTGCAGCCTTGCAGCCTCCTGCCTATCTTTACCTCAACATTGCTACCTATGGTTAGCCTAAATCAGAATACGTCTATCTTAATCGTGGATGATGATCCCAATGCCTTTGATGTGATCGAAGCCCATCTCTATCGAGAGGGGTATGACTTATTTTATGCGTCAAGTGGTGCAGAAGCGTTAAACCTTCTCGACTCCGTGGAACCGGATGTCATCTTACTGGATGTGATGATGCCGAAGTTAAATGGGATTGAGGTTTGCCGCATCATCAAATCCGATTCCCATTGGAAACACGTTCCCGTGATTATTGTAACGGCACTTAACTCCAAAGAAGACTTGGCGCGATCGCTAAATGCGGGGGCTGACGATTTTATCACCAAACCCGTCAGCGGAATTGAACTACGGGCAAGAGTGCGATCGATGTTACGGATTAAGCAGCAATATGATGCCTTAGAAGCGACGTTGCGGATGCGGGAAGATTTGTCGAATATGATCGTCCATGATTTAAGAAATCCGCTGACGAATATTTTACTCTGTAGCGATTTGCTGTTACAAACTGCCGCCAATACTAAGGATTTACAGCGATTGCAAATTATTTCTGACTCCAGTCGCGAACTCAACTCCATGATCGATAACTTGTTAATGTTGGCGAAAATGGAATCAGGAAAAATGGTATTTAATCAAGCGTTTGTTGATTTAAATGAATTGATTTCTGATGTGATGTTTCAGTTTCAGGAAATTGCTAAACAGCAACAAGTAAAACTCATAACCAAGTTACCCGATAGCCAAGAGTCTCTGTTTCTTGATATCAACTTATTTCATCGCGTATTAGAGAATTTAATTTCCAACGCGATCAAATTCTCTCCCCCAGACAGTTTAGTCATTGTCACCGTTAATTATCGCTATGATGCTATCCCCTCCAATTTTCCCGACTCAAAAGCCGAACTTCAGATTATCGATTCAGGTCCAGGAGTCAGTGAAGAACGCAAACACCATATTTTTGACAAATATGAAGTGGGAGATTTAATGAGTGGGGTGTCTCAGATTGGCTTAGGCTTAACCTTTTGTAAAATGGTGATTGAGGCGCATCATGGTAGAATATTTGTCACTGACAACCAACCCCAAGGTTCTATCTTTACAGTCGTTCTTTAAAGGTAAGGGAACCGGGAAGCTGGGGAGATGGGGAAGCAGAAATTACCTGAGGGGGTGACAAGGGACTTGAAGGTACTACTTGGTGTGGGGTGTGGGGTGTCGGGTGTGGGGTGTCGGGAAAAATTGAACTTTACTCAGGAAGTCACCAAAAACTCTATTGTTTATTCATTTTGACCCTGAAGTCCGAAGGTTAAAACTCACCATTTCTGGGCACCAAAACCGATATCGCTTGGGGAATCACACGAAATGTAGCTGGTGTAGAGGTGGTAATTTCTCCATCGGTATTGATAGAACGCGGTTTACGAGTATAGATTTCAAATTCCGTACCCTGGAGAGTCCGGACTCCGGGTAAATCCTTGTGTCGTCCTCGCCATAACGCCGGGAGTATCAATAAAATATGCCACCAATGCCGCATTTCCAGACTGTACAAATCTAGTTTTTGATCATCAATGGTGGCGTCATGTGCCACAGTCATTCCCCCCCCATAGTGTCGCCCATTCCCAATGGCAATTTGAATTGTTTTGATCCGAATCGTTTCTCCATTGATGCGAATTGCTGCCCGAAACGGTCGTGCTTGCCACATTACCATTAAGGCTGTAGCGAGGTACGCCAGAATTCCCCAGCGACGTTTGGCATCTTTGGTGAGGCACTGAGTAATTTGCACACTCAACCCACAACTGGCTACATTAAAAAAGTAGTGATTATTTACCAATCCTAAGTCTATTTTATGGTATTGACCTGTGGCAATGACTTGGCACGCTTGGGGTATAGCCATGGGAATTTGCAACGTCCGCGCCAAATCATTCGCTGTTCCCAAGGGTAAAATCCCTAACGGTAATTGAGTATCGACTAACCCATCTATTGCGGCATTCAGTGTACCATCTCCTCCCCCAATAATTACCACGTCTACTTGATGGTGATAGTGACGGATTATGTCCGGAAGGTTTAGGGGATTGTCCGTTGATTCTTCTAGTACAATAAAACCCAGTTGCTTCAGTTGACGAATGGCTTCGGCGAGATGTTCTTGTCCGTGACGAGACTGACGGTTGACTACGAGTAATACTCTTTTAGGTGGCAACTGGGAATTCATTCGTCATTTGTCCTTCGTCATTTGTCAGGGTTTGAGGACTCCTCATAGCACCTCATCGTATTGAGTTTATTTCCACGACTTATTACATCTTATCGGTTTGATGCGATCGCACATCTTCCTAACGGGTAACTATTTAACGAAGGAAGAAGGACAAATGAGCAATCATAATTCATCATTTCTCATTTGTAACGCTAACTTGGCTGCCCCAACCATTCCCGCCTGATTACCCAGGGTAGCCGTAAGTAACTGTAAACCTGTACGAGAACTAGGTAACACTCGACGTTCAATTTCTGCCCAAGCCGCTGGGAAGAAATATTTGGCACTGGCACTAACTCCACCGCCAATAATAATCGCTTCTGGAGTAAGGACATAAATCAAACTCGCCAATCCTGCACCTAAATCCCGCCCGTAATGGTTCCAGAATGCTAACGCCTTTGGATTGCCTTGGTTTGCCAAAATCCCCAGTTCAGCCGATTCTTTTCCCGTACGGCGGCGAATTGCCCCAATAGACAGATATTGTTCCAGAGACCCCTGATTGCCACTATTACAAGGCGGACCCTCTGGATTTAATGTGATTAATCCTAACTCCCCAGCCGCGCCCTGGTGACCGACAAAGAGTTTCCCATCTAGAATAACTGCACCGCCGACGCCAGTACCCAACGTCAGCATAATCAGATGGCGAAACTGACGTCCTGCACCTAACCAAGCTTCGCCTAAACCCGCACAATTGGCATCATTCGCGATAATCGTCGGGCAACCTGTTTTAGCTTCTAACCAATCGGCTAAGGGAATATCATGCCAATCATTGAGATTAATCGCCACTCTCGCAATCCGTCCAGTTGCATCCGCAGGTCCGGGAGTACCCACACCAATGGCAATCACGTTATGGTTAGTATCAAGTTGTGCGATCGCGTCTGCCATCACTTCAACCACGGCTTTGGGGGTTGACGGTTGAGGTGTCGCCACGGTTAATGATTGGATGCAAGTGCCATCTTTCTGGAAGCGTCCCAGCTTAATCGCGGTTCCACCTAAGTCAATACCAATTACGTCATTCGTCATTCGTCATTCGTCATTCGTCATTTGTCATTTGTCATTCGTCATACTCGCTTTCCTTGAGAAGCAAGCTACGTCATTTGGCTTATGTCATTTGTTAGGAAATAGGGAACAGAGACTGAGCTACATTTTAAATTATATTAGTCGGCAGGAGTAAATGAATTCCAAAACGCTTGGAAGTCTTGTTCAGCGCGGCGGTAATCGGCTTCTTTTTGGTCTAAAGCAGCTTGAGTAATTTCGCCATCTTGGAATTGTTTTTGAGCGAGTTCAAATTCGAGTTTAGCAATCTGATACGCTTGTTTTTTAAGCGTGCCTTCTACAGAACCCAGCCAGTTAGAAAAACCGAGATATTGTGTTTCCCAGTCAGTATGACCAATTTCCGCCATTTGGCGATCGCCTAACATCGGTCGGCTGGCTTCGGTTAATTCCTGGAAGCTGGACAGGGCGTTTCTAATTTGTTGAATTCGTTCTAGGGAGTTGGAGAGAGAAAAGCGTTCATTTAGGGTATAGTTAACAGGTTCATCAGGATGAACCGGAGAAAGAGATGAGTTACCTTGAGATACATTAGCAGGTTGAGGCAATTGGGCAACAGAACTTGTCCACCATAACCCTGCACTAGCCAGGGGAATGAGTAGTAACCCACCAATGGCGGCAAAACGTAGAGATTTGGGTTGGATAAATTTCATACAAATTGGCTGATAGAATTCTCAGCTTTGAAAACGTATGTCTTAATTATTCGACGAGGGTAAGACGATTTCCGGTTCCTTGGCAAGTTTGGAGTGTTGACCCTTCACTTCGGTCGGAAAGAGGGTATAGTTTCGATCCTTCACAACCTTGGAGAAACCTAGTTTTGACCCTTCGCGGCGCTAATCGGGAACCTGGTTTGTAGGGGCGGGTTTAGGGATTGTCTTTTCGCTATTGATGATAACGTTTGTACAAAACCCGCCCTGACTAAGGTTTAGCGTAACTACCTCCATCTTCCCCATCTTCCCCATCTCCCCCATCTTCCCCATCTTCCCCATCTTCCC
>CAZNNK010000487.1:0-5583 GCA_964574085.1 uncultured Coleofasciculus sp. | reverse complement strand
CTACAATGGTTAATTTCCACTGATATTCAGGCATCCTAACCAACTCCTCTATTCCTTCGTTTTCCTTTGTTCAGGATTTACTGGTGGGGATCAGGATGCTTTTGAGTTGAAGTTTGGGATGAACTCACAACTCCCTCATCGTCTCCGATAAAGGCTGTATCATTCCACGCTTTCGGGAATCAGGCTCATCCTCGGATAACCGATTTCCTTGCCCAATCTCTCGCATTTTCCATATAAATCAGTATCCTTTTCCAATACTTTGTCCAGTCTCCCTCTATCTTCAAGCAGTTTTTGACCGTCTCAAGGTAAAAAATAGTTGTGCGGCGCTCATCATTGTCAGGACATCGCTCCAAAATCAGATTGTAGAGCTGTTGCCAATGATATTGCCAGTTACCTTGAGCTGGATGGAAAATTGCCTCAAACAAATTTCGCCAGAAAAACTCAATCGTGCCAATATCCTTAAGATGTTCTGGCGTTGGTTTATCCCAGCCGGTATGGCGAGCGCGTAAATCACTAATCGGCGGCAGATGTCCGCTCATAGGTAACAAGGGGGCTAAAATCACTGATGCATATTTTACCGATACCCAGAGATAATGGGATGGTGGATGAGAATAGGGCAAGGAAGCAGGGGGAGCTGGGGAAAGCAATGTAGAGACGTAGCATGCTACGTCTGGAAGCTAGGGGAGAAAAAATGAAATTAGGGCTTGCTGCGAGCAGTATTGGGTAACGTGGGATTTATTACCCATCTGGCAAGATCTCACTTAAAAGCCATCTAACTTGCCCAACTAAAAAACAGCGCGGCTAGGATAATCAAGCCCAAAAGCGCCAAAGGAACCCAGAGATTCGCCAGCTCGATCATTTGGTTGTGTATGAATCCATTGATTATCGATAAACAAACTATAAACTAAATTGGATGATGAGGAAAAAGGATGACCTATCCCGATCGCATGACATGGCTGCGAGAACGCACCGCCTTTAGCATTCTCTGTGATGAAATTTTACAGGCGATCGCGCCACGCCTGGAAGCACTGGCGGTAAATGCCCAAGAGCGTCTGGTCATCGAAGATACCCCAGTAGACTATCTCTATATTCTGCAACAGGGACGTATCGAAGGCTACCGCACCAACCAACTGGGTTCGATTTGGGGCGTCAGTTGGCTTCCTGGCGCCGTAATTCATTTACAGGAGTTACTTCTCAATCAGCCTGCTCAGAGAACTATCGTCACCCGCAGCGACTGTTCTCTGTGGCGCATTCCAGCCCAACCGTTCCGAGACTTAATCCACCACTACCCAGAAATTTCTCAAGCTTTCTCACCCCAACTTGCCCAAGACTTAGCACACCTGTCGTCTCAACTCAAAGTTGAACAAGAACGCCAAGTGGCGCTGCGCCCCTATTTAGTCAACAAAGCCAAACGGGGAATTATTGGTCGAAGTCGCTATGCAGTGCGACTCCGCCAACAAATCAAACAAGCCGCTGATACTCGCCAGTCTGTACTCATTTTCGGTGAACCCGGACTAGAAAAAGATAACACCGCCGCACTGATTCACTTTGGTTCAGCCTATCGTCGCGAACCTATTATTAAAGTGGATTGCAGTAAAGTTCAAGCCAGTGGTGCGGAACTCTTTGGGCGAGAAGGGGGCAAACCGGGACTCATTGATTCCCTAAACACAGGGACGTTAATTCTCAATAATGTGGATGAATTGCCCCAGGATTTAATGCCTCAACTGGCAACTCTATTAGAAACCGGAACCTATCAACCAGTGCGCCGTTCCCTAGAACAATCGACCCAGGTTAAACAGTGCAGCGCCCGGATTATTATGATTACGGAAACGGCGCTCCCCACGATTAGCCCCTTAGTTGGGCAAGTGATAAAAGTGCCGCCACTGCGGGTGCGAAAAACGGATATTGGCGACCAGATGAACTATTATATTAGTCTCTTATGTCGCGCCAAAGGGATTAATAAACCCCAAGTTACACCCGAAGCCCTGCGTCAGTTACAAGGCTATGATTTCCCTGGAAACCTTAGGGAATTACAAAACTTAGTGGAACGGGCGCTGGTTCAAGCCAACTCTGGCAAAGAACTCACGGAAGAACTGTTGTGGCCCTCCCAGAGTAAGAAAAAGCAATTTCGCTTGAATCTGTTAAATGCTTATCCCCAACTGCGGCGATTTTTACGCAGTGATTGGTGGCCCGATCGGATTAACTATGGATTTACCTTAAGCTTTTTTGCTCTTGTCGTGGTTATGGGCTTTATTGGACCGCAAAACCGCCAGGAAAACTTCACCTTAAATCTCTTTTGGGCATGGTGGTGGCCCCTCGTCCTGATTGGCTTTCCCTTTGTGGGACGCCTCTGGTGTGCCGTGTGTCCGTTTATGATTTACGGGGAAGTGACCCAGAAATTATCCCTGTGGCTATTTCCGCGTCAGTTAAAACCGTGGTCGCGACAATTAGCGGAAACCTGGGGCGGTTGGTTTTTGTTTGGCTTATTTGCCCTAATTTTCCTGTGGGAAGAACTCTGGGATTTAGAAAACACGGCGTATCTTTCCGCTTGTTTACTGCTGTTAATTACGGCGGGGGCGATGATTTTCTCTGCGATTTTCGAGCGTCGCTTTTGGTGTCGCTATCTGTGTCCCATTGGCGGAATGAATGGTTTGTTTGCCAAGTTATCGATGACGGAGTTACGGGCGCAGCAGGGAACCTGTTCAGCCGAATGTACCACCTATCAATGTTATAAGGGTGGACCCCAGAAGGGAGAGGGAATGGAAACCAATGGCTGTCCGTTATATTCCCATCCCGCCCAGTTACAGGATAATCGGGATTGCGTTTTATGCATGACCTGTTTAAAAGCTTGTCCCCACCGTTCTGTGGAGGTCAATTTGCGTCCGCCAGGGATTGAGTTGTGGACAACTCATATTCCTCGTAGCTATGAGGTGGCGTTATTGTTGTTGTTATTAGGCGGTGTGTTTTTGCATCGCTTACCGGAGTTAAATCAGCAACTGAATTTACACCTAGATTTGAGTCAATTTGGCACACACGCTTGGTTTTCGTTGGCGGTTTTGAGTCTCCCGGCGTTGATTCCGTTAGTGGCGTATGGCGGAATCCAGTTGTCTTACCGACTGATCCAAATGCTCAACTTAACCATACCCAATCCCAAACCGCGATCGCTGATTGAGTTGGCGTATGGATATTTACCGTTGGTGTTGGCGGGGAATCTGGCGCACCATTTACGTTTGGGGTTGACGGAAGCAGGACGAATTTTGCCTGTGACGTTTGCCACGTTTGGGTTAAATGGAGAGGGATTACCGATATGGGTGGCGCATCCGGCGGTGATTGCGTTTTTACAGGGCGTGACGTTGATTGCTGGTGTGTTGCTGAGTATGGTTCTGACGCAGAAAATTGCCAGTCAGCCCGTGCGATCGCTGTTGCTGCAACATTTGGGGATAGTCGCTTTGGGGATCAGCCTTTGGGCAATTATTGTTCGTTAATCCTTTGTCATTCGTCATTTGTCAGGGAACAGTTAACAGTTAACAGTTAAGGTAGAGAACCTGTAGAGACGTTGCATGCAACGTCTCTTCAATTTTGAAGAGCATGCTTATACCATAAATTAATTGATTTGTCAAAACAATAGCAATAGGTTTTCGGGAATAAACCTTAAGTAGGGTAACTAGCGAAACCTCTATCTCTCTAGTTTTCCTGGGGGATTGGGGAGAAATTCTCTAGTTAATCTTTATTCCAGAATTGCCATGAAGCACAGTGACTGGTTGCGTCTAACCAAAGAAGGTGAACGTCTTTGTTCAGTTCTCAGACAGCAGGGATACCACTGTCGAAAACAATCTCGCCGTCTAGCTTGGAACGTGACTAAAGCAGAAGAGTCTCATACATTAACCTATTTACCCGCACCTGTAGCAGGTTGGACAGTTCTACCCAATCAGGAAACTCCCGCCCGAAAACAACTGATGTTATTGGTGCGTAATACACTCAAACAGGAACGGTTAGAGACTCTGATCAGTAAGCCGGATATGGAAAAACCCATCGACTTAACCCGTCCTTGGGTGATTATCCGCTTATTGAATGATGCGCGTCGCTATACGGTAGCCCGATTTTACAATCGTCAAGACGCCGAAGATCACCAACGGGTACTGCGTCGCTTTATGCGTGGGGCTGAATTTGAGGTGATTTTTGACCCTGGCGATGAGTGACGGTATTCGTCATTCGTTATTGGTAGTGGGAGCATCTTGCTCCCTGGAATACTCTATGACTTGCTCCCTAGAATACTCAATGAAAAGGCTACAGATTATATAGAGAGCGAGTCAAAGACGATTGATTTGATGTGAACAGTATTTAATTTCATTTTAGCAAATAAAACTCTGTTTGTCAATGTATTTGAGTAAAAAGTGAATCTGAAATAACGAAAACTGTGAGCCTTAAACGCTCAATAAGGACGACGAATACAAGGTTGAGTCATGGGCTGACAGGGAGCGATCGCAGATCATCAAAGAATCGCCGCCATAGCTGATCCCTCCAGTTAATGCGGCAATTCCAGTCCCGCCAGTCCCGCGTCAGAATGGTATTTTTTCTACATCAATTAGTTTCTTCATCCAATCTTCATCAAATTGTGGGAACTCTTTACGTAAACTTTATAAATAAGTGTTGAAGTGATCAATAAGTCATCTTTACAAAAAATTCATAAATAATCGGATTGATCTTTACAATAGCTTTACCCACGCATTACGGAAGACAAATATGATGAGAACAAATGCTAAATGGGTAAACCACTTCCACTGTTCACGCAGCTACACTCGGAAAATAATGAACAAAACTTTAACGAAAATTGCCGTTACCGGAGCCAGTACAGTTTTAGGAGCTACCGCAGCCCTCAGCTTATCGATTCCCGCTCAAGCTGCCACTGTGAAGGGTATCCCAGGTTCAGCCAAAGACTTTAACGTTTTCGCCTTTGAAAACATGGATGCCAAAAACACAGATGCCGAAGGTAGAATTGCCGTCGGTGGTGATGCGAATCTGGAAATTTCGGTCGGAAGCAAGCTATCTCCTAGTTCCGGTGATGTCTTAGTTGTTGGTGGAGATCTAACCTATACTAACGGTAATCAGATATCCGGCGGTGATGTTGTTGTAGGTGGTACAGCGAATCTTAGCTCCGGATTGAATATCAAAGATGGTGAGTTAAGATTAGAAGAGCCATCCATTGACTTTGATGCCGCCGAGCAATTCTACAAGAACTATTCAGCTCAACTGGGTGGTTTAACTGATGACACTCCAACCCTTAAAGTTTTAAATTTCACTACATCCAGTCTGGCAGATGCAATTGCCAATAATCTGAACATTGAGTTTGATTCAAACTCAACGGTGTTGGTTAACGTAACAGGTTCAGAATTAAATCTTACTGGCGGTGAAATCAAGCTAAATGATGATCCAAGTGCCACTTACGCTAACCGCGTTTTATTCAACTTTGTAGAGGCAACAAAGCTAAGTACTAGCGGTTTTTCTTGGAACGGGAGCGTATTAGCTCCGATGGCTCACTACGATTTTAACAATGGTCATGCTGATGGACAAGTTACAGTAGCA
>CAZNNK010000486.1:0-5586 GCA_964574085.1 uncultured Coleofasciculus sp. | reverse complement strand
ATTGCCAGAGATAATAGTAACGTCTGTTTCATTGGGGAGAATTAATTCCGAATCCGTTAATTTCACCGTTTCGGCTGAATCCACCTCAACACCTGTCTCCAGATTCTCCTCTGTCCCCGTCAACAATTCAGCTAAATCTAATGGTGTAAAGGGAATAACTTGTCCCGAACTATTCACCAATGGTTCAACTTCCAAAGACAGCAATTGTCCCGGCTGAGAAATCTTGACCCGATGAGAACCCGGAACGGCTGCAATCGTAATTCTTCCTCCCGGTGCTGTCAGTTCTCCCGTATTAATAACCGTACCACCGAGTAAAGTTAAATTCTGACCCTGGGAGATAGCTAAATTTCCGGCATTAACCAGACTTCCGGGCTGAGATACATCAAAAATAAACTGTTGCGGATTCCCGACGAATTGCTGATACTCATTTGTGCCAAAGGCATTAAACCAAAGATTATCGCCAAACCCAATCCTTGTAGCCGTTGTCGCGATAAAATCCGCCGGGACATTTAACTGAGCATTTTGTCCAAACACTATCCCCGCTGGGTTCATTAAATATAAATTGGCATTTCCCCCTGTCACTTGAATCAAGCCATTAATCAACGAGGGATTTCTCCCCATCACTCGTCCGAAAATAGTGTTGATGTTCGGATTTGCCAAAAAGTTAGCGATTTCACCTGCATCTAAACCAAACTCCTGGAAACTGTGGAAGAGATTGGCGCGATCGCTTGACAAACTGCCGCTATTAATGATATACGTATTTTCCTGTTGTTCAACAATCGTACCCGTTCCATCGGAGGCTGGGACAATTGATTGCGCCCGTGTCTCAGGTGGACTAACAATTAGCGCCACTGTAATAGCTTGAGCAAAAGACTGCCAGATCCAGCACCATTGAGCAGATTTCATGGGGATACACCAAGACCTATTAGTTGAATTTTACTGCCCTGTTTCGAGGGGTTAATCGATCAGTAAAAAAGCGCAAGAAAAGTATAATAAAGTTTTAGGTTTGTTATTTAGCGATACTTTGGGAGTTGGACATCGGCGAAGACAGCGCAACGACAAACTAAAGCACAACTCCAAACACGACAAGCACGGCGATCGCATCGGTTGTGGGTGAAGCCCCGACAAATCCCAGATGTAGTCGGTTATGTCTCTACATCAGCGAGAACGTCGCCGATAACGAGTACAATAACTCTTGTCCTGTGATCATCCTGCTTAATTTTGACCACCTGGATCACCCTGAAAACAACCCATACTCGTTGGGAAGCCGAACTGATGCAGCAGGTTCTGGCAGCTCACGACATCCCTAGTCGTATTATTGATCAGGGTATCCCGTCCTATTTTGGGGCGGGAAGTCCGGCTGCGTTGCAAGTTCGCTCCTACGATCAATGGACAGCTTTGCTATTACTCAGTTCTCCAGACGAGGAATAAGCAGAAATATCGGATAATTATCTTGCCAGGGGTTTGGGGAGGTCGTAAGACCCACGTTGTAATCTATGATAAGCGCGTTGGTATACACGACTCCCCAAGGTTAATTTAGGCAACTCAATGTTGCCTTAAATTAACATTTAAAGCTACACAGTTTACTGGTAAATGCTGTATAATATGGGTATGTTGACATTTAACTATCGCTACCGAATCTATCCAGATGCTACCACCGAACAACGGTTGACTGAGTGGATGGAAATTTGCCGCCGTGCTTACAACTATGCACTGGGGGAGATAAAAGATTGGTGCAATAGTCGCAAATGTTTGATTGATAGATGCTCCCTGGTGCATGAGTACATCATCCCAGCAGAAACCCCATTTCCCGGTGAAGTGAGGCAGCTTAACAATTTGCCGAAAGCCAAGAAGGAATTCCCCAAGTTAAAGGAAGTTCCCTCTCAAGTCCTTCAGCAGACGATAAAGCAACTCCATAAAGGCTGGGACTATTTTAGGTCTCGTGGGTTTGGCTTTCCTAGGTTTAAGAAGGTTGGGCAGTTTAAGTCGTTGCTATTCCCTCAGTTCAAGGAGAATCCAGTAACGAACCTCCATGTCAAGCTGCCAAAATTGGGGACAATCCCAATCAACCTGCACCGCCCTATTCCATCTGGCTTTACGGTTAAACAGGTGCGAATCATACAGAAAGCTGATAAATGGTATGCGTCAATCAACATTCAGTGTAATGTCAGTGTCCCCGATCCAAAACCTCATGGACACCCAATGGGGGTAGACATAGGGCTAGAGAAGTTTTTGGCGACCAGCGATGGAGTTGTTGTCAAGCCGCCTAAATTTTTTAAGAAGCTGCAAAGCAAGCTGAGATTGCTGCAACGCAGGCTGTCGAGGAAACAGAAGCGGTCAAAAAACTATGAGAAGCAACGACTCAAGGTTGCCCGACTTCACCACCACATTGACAACATCAGGAAAGACTTTCACTTCAAGCAAGCTCACGCCCTTTGTGATGCTGGCGATATGGTTTTCATGGAAGATTTAGACTATAGAGTTAGTGCCAAAGGGATGTTGGGTAAGCAGATGCTTGATGCAGGGTTTGGTCGATTCCGCACCATCACCCAATATGTATGTTGGAAGCGAGGAAAATTTTTTGCCGTTGTTGATGCCAGGGGTACTTCTCAGGAGTGTCCTGAATGTAAAGGTGAAGTGAAAAAAGATTTGAGTGTCCGGGTACATGATTGCCCTCACTGCGGCTACAAAACCGATAGGGATGTTGCTAGTGGTCAGGTGATCAGAAACCGAGGAATAGAGCAAATTAACTCCGCAGGACTTGCGGATAAGGAAACTGCCTGTGCAGTCGATCTACCGGGGGTTGGTGAAAACCAACCTAGGCAAGTGGCGCAATCCCCTGAGCGTAGTCGAAGGGGAGTAACCAGGAAATCCTCAAAGTGATTTGGGGAAGCCCACACCATAATTTTCAATTTGGTGTGGGAGGATGTCACTAAGGAATTAAAAACGTTTCATGTCTTTATTTGACTGGTTTGCCAATCGACGAAAATCAGAACCGATTCCCCAACAACGGCGGGAACGGGAGATTGCTGATGGATTGTGGACAAAATGTGAGGCGTGCGCGGTTCTCACCTATACTAAAGACCTGAGAGCGAATCAAATGGTCTGCTCAGAATGTGGTCATCATATCCGGGTGTATAGCGATGAACGGATTCGCCAGCTTATCGATGGCAATACCTGGATACCCATTGATGAGCAAATTCGCCCCACTGATCCGCTAAAATTCCGCGATCGCAAATCCTATACGGATCGCCTACAAGACTACCAAGACAAGACTCAACTGACTGACGCCGTGCAAACGGGGATCGGACAGATTCATGGATTACCCATCGCCCTTGGCGTCATGGATTTCCGATTCATGGGCGGGAGTATGGGTTCGGTCGTGGGCGAAAAACTGACCCGCC
Source organism: uncultured Coleofasciculus sp. (assembly GCA_964574085.1). Classification (GTDB taxonomy): domain Bacteria; phylum Cyanobacteriota; class Cyanobacteriia; order Cyanobacteriales; family Coleofasciculaceae; genus Coleofasciculus. The sequence goes on along the minus strand of CAZNNK010000486.1, from coordinate 2,182 downwards.
TGATCGAACAAGCCACCCGCCAACGCTTACCTGTGGTGATTATATGCGCCTCTGGCGGGGCGAGAATGCAAGAGGGTATGTTAAGCCTGATGCAGATGGCAAAAATCTCTGGGGCGCTGGAACAGCATCGCCAAGCGAATTTACTCTATATCCCGGTGTTAACTCATCCCACCACAGGAGGCGTTACCGCGAGTTTTGCCATGTTAGGCGACATTATCCTGGCTGAACCCAAAGCTACCATTGGTTTTGCCGGACGCCGAGTAATTGAGCAAACCTTGCGCGAAAAACTACCCGAGGACTTTCAAACCTCTGAATATCTACTCCAGTACGGCTTTGTCGATGCGATCATCCCTCGCACCCAATTGAAAAAGACATTAGCCCAGCTTATCTGTCTCCATCAACCTTTTCCTACCTCACCCAGCGTGGTTTCCCATTCGGAACCGATGACGTTGATGGCGAAAGGCGCTGATCATAAAACTGAATTTTAACGGGAGAGCTTGTGAGTTTTTACCTATAACCCTTTGATGTAAAAAACTTCTTGAGAGAAAGGTGTCACGAGAGTGGCATCATATTCATAGTGAAATGACTCAATCTCAATTTCGTCAGTCAATAACTATGGGGTTTTCAGACCGATCAAAGGTGGACATTACTGCTGAATACACGGTTACCACAAAAAAGATACCCGATCCAGGTAAACCGTTGGGAATCATTGAAAGACTGGAAATGGGCGGCTTGTGCATTCCCTGTTTTCTGTGAAGAGTTCACTGAAAATCCGTAGTGTGACATCTTTAAACGTGCAGACTGTCGGTTTGATCCCCAGAAGTGGTTGACGGCGATGCCCTTCAGGTAGAGTATAAGCTACAGGTTGAGCAATTTTCATGCATTTAAAACGAATGAGCCAAATTTTCCAAGGAGAACCCCGAATGAAACGATTGATCTTGCTGGCTGTGGCAATGGTATTCTTTGTATTTCAAATAGCGGTGAGTAGCGCAACTGCTCTGGAACTGAGTAAGGACGTTCGTACCGTTCCCGTGAATGACCAGGGTGATACCACTGTTCTCAGCCTAGAAGAGGTCGCCAAAGGTAAACGCCTGTTTAATGATACCTGTAGTCAATGTCACATCGGCGGCAGAACCAAGACCAATCCGAACGTAACCTTACGTCTGGATGATCTCGAAGGGGCATTCCCCCCTCGCGATAACATCGCCGCTCTGGTAGATTACATGAAAAATCCGACAACCTACGACGGATTTACGGAAATTTATGAGTTCCACCCCAGCACTCGCAGCGCCGATATCTTCCCGGAGATGAGAAATCTGACTGAGGATGACCTTAAGGCGATCGCGGGCTATATTCTAGTTCAACCCAAAATCCAAGGTATCATGTGGGGAGGCGGTAAAGTTTACAACTAAATCCGGATTTTTGTAAAGGATTCATTGGAGGGTTGGAAGTAGACGATTAAAAAGTTGGAGGTAAAACCTTTCAACGTTTAATTGGCTAGTGTTCAACCCTTCAGTCACCCAAAACAAAAGATAAAAAAAACTAGAAACTAATGCTGAAGACTAGGATTAAAAGCGTTCACCTTAGCCATTCATTTCGATATAATGTTTTGTCTCGCCGTCTGTTCGTTACGTTGATGGCGCTCTGTCTTGTCTTTATGGTCAGCTCACCCGCGTATGCGATCGATGACTATGTTAAACGTTACTTAAAGGTGACTGAACCTGTGGCATTAGATTTAGATGGACAGGGACAGACCAAGGCATTTACCCCAGACGATTTGGCGGAGGGGAAAGAATTGTTTAAAACCCATTGCATCAATTGTCATGTTGGCGGAACCACCCTCCAAGATCCCAGAGTATCCCTAGGATTGGAAACATTGGCAGGAGCTACCCCACCTCGCGATAATGTTGATGGAATTATCTCGTTTCTCAGAGAACCCATGACCTACGATGGCAGCGCTCCGAGTGTTTGGTGTCGCCAAGTGCCAGACACCTGGATGCCACGGGAGCAAATTGAAAAGTTAGCCGCCTTTGTCCTCAGAGCGGCTCAAAAGGCTCCCGGTTGGGGCGGAAAGGCTTCGTCTTAACGTTGTGGAGCAGGGGGAGCAGGGGGAGCCATGTAGAGACGTAGCATGCTACGTCTGGGAGCAGGGGGAGCAGGGGAAGAGGATTACCAATCAACA
>CAZNNK010000485.1:0-5595 GCA_964574085.1 uncultured Coleofasciculus sp. | reverse complement strand
ACCAGATACAGGCTCAAAGTGGAGAACCATAATTTGATCGGCACGCAAACCCAGAGACTCGTAAGAGCGTCCACTGCGATCGCTAAATTCCACCTCAAATGCTTTACCCTCTGCCAAAATTTCCACCACTGTACCGACTTGTCCACGCCAGAGATTGCACTCCGGCAAATTAACAGTCAGAGCAACAACATCCAATAATTTGACTGCATTTTTCATCGAAACCTCCAAGCCTTACAACGGGTAACAGGTTGTCAATCGTGGATAGTCTGAGTCATGTTCGATAATCCAACCACTACGAATCGTAGCGTTTCTATCACCCCATTCAATCATAAAATCAAGGGTGTAGCGTTGCCCGTAGGCATCCCTTCGCCCTAACTTTACTTCCTCTGTTTTGACGACTTCCAATAAAATTCTGCGTAATTCCTCTGCATCATTGGGGGTCATGCCCAGCCTAGATTCAAATAAACGTGCCTTATGTTTGCCTTGATCATGGGTGCGATTAAGACAGTAATCCCGTAACTTCCGAACATCAACCACAGCACGTTCTGCATTGGGAATTATCATACAACTGACACACAGGTTTGAAGACAGGGCGACCCGACCGAATTGAGTGGATAAAGTTGTTAATTAATACCAGCAGGTCGCCCCTACAACTCTTTGCCAAAGACAGTGCGATCGCTAACCTCTCAAATTGGCTTGAATTGATCAGATTGGACTTGAGACTCATCCGATCCTGCACAGTGAGCGATCGCACTTCTGAGATAACCACGATTTACTCCCTTTGGCTCTTTCTCCTTGTTGTCAAGTCCTGATAAGTTAAACGATTCTTTCCCCCCGAACGGTTTAACTTTTTCAATCTTTTCCCCGTCTTAACACAACGTCATAATTGCTCGTTTTTGACCTGCTTTTGGCAAAAAGCTACGCATTTTCAGGGGTTACGGGGATTGTGAGATTATTGTACGATTTTCAACTATACTATTTATTGTGGGTGTTTTATGAATAAAAATAATCTAGCCCCAGCTAAATCCCTTGAATCCTCGTAGAACTTTGTATAATTGATAGTTTTCAGCTCACTGCCAATGTACCCTTGGACGCATGTATTTTGTTAAATTTATGATAAAAATAATGACAAAGTATTGACAAAAACACAGATGACACAAAAGAGATAGCACTTTCTCGAACACTCAAGGGTGAGGGACACAGATTGACACAGACAAGGAAATCATCCCCCCACAAGCTAATCATTGTTTTGAGCGGGGACTAATCATCTTTCCATCCTTGGGCAAGGGAGAACTAACGCCTCTGTGAAATCTGTGTAACTAACCTCTCACTCCTAACCTCTAACCTTCCTCCTGACTCAGAGAAATCAGTGTTACTCCGCTTTGGGTTGAATGTGTCGTCTCAACTCCAGCGATGAAGTAAAATCTAAACCAAGATACAAGATTTTTGTGCTAACTCATGGTAGTACGTCCTGACCAAGCAAATTCCTCTAAAGACTGAGGCGATACCCTTTAATCCCCAGTACACTAACCAACAGACAAGGGTCATTCCTTGACAGTTTGGTCGTGCAATCGTCCGAGACTATTCCGGAGGTATCGCGCCAAGTGGTGAGCGAATATCAGCTAAGTTATGAGCGAAAACCAGTATAAAGCGGTCATTTTAGATCTCGATGGCGTCATTACCCAGACGGCGCGTTTACACGCCAAAGCCTGGAAGCAGATGTTTGATGATTATCTGCACCAACGTTCCCAACGCCAGGAAGATGATTACACGCCCTTTGATATTGATGCGGATTACCACGAGTATGTGGATGGTAAGCCCCGTTACGATGGGGTAAAAAGTTTCTTAGCCTCCCGTGGGATTGAATTACCCCAGGGAAATCCTGATGATTCGAGTGATCAGGAAACCATCTGTGGGCTGGGGAACCGCAAGAATCAGCTTTTTCTGGATGTAATGGAACAGGAAGGCGTGGAAACCTATTCTGATACAGTCGAACAGATTCATCACTGGCGAAAGCAAGGTGTGAAAACGGCGGTTGTTTCCTCCAGTCGCAACTGTGCAGCGATTTTGGATAAGGCGGGGCTGACGCATCTGTTCGATACGAAGGTGGATGGTGTTGATTCTGCACAACTGAACCTCAATGGGAAACCCGCACCCGATATCTTTTTACAAGCCGCCCGTGAACTTGCTGTGGAACCGGAAAATGCGATCGCGGTTGAAGATGCGATATCGGGGGTGAAAGCAGGAAAGGCGGGACATTTTGGTTTAGTTGTGGGTGTGGTGCGCGATGGCGGTGGTGACGCCTTACGCCAACATGGTGCGGATGTCGTGGTTCGCGATTTACGCAATATCTCGGTAACGCCAGAGAAAACCCCTCAATCCCTCCCCTCGGCGCTGGAACAGATTGGTTCAATAGAGACTCGGCTGCGCGATCGCCAATTGGCGTTATTTACCGATTATGATGGTACGCTGACGCCGATTGTACCACGCCCCGAAGCCGCTACCCTGTCTCAGGACATGCGATCGCTACTTCTACAGTTATCCGATCAGGTCATTGTGGCGGTAATTAGTGGACGGGATTTGGCAGATGTACAAAACATGGTAGGTATCGATAAACTCTACTATGCGGGTAGCCACGGTTTTGATGTAGCAGGCGGTGGTATCCAAATGCAGCAGCAGCAAGCCCAAGCCAGCCTCCCGGAATTAGATGAAGCGGAAAACCAGCTACGGGAACAGCTTAAACCCATTGCTGGGGCAAAGGTGGAACGGAAACGGTTTGCGATCGCCCTTCATTATCGAGAAGTGGCTTCCTCAGATGTGGAAAAGATTCAAGCCATTGTTGATCAGGTGGTTCAAAACCATCCCCAGTTACGCCAAAGCCGTGGAAAAAAGATATTTGAACTACAGCCAGACGTAGCCTGGGATAAAGGGCGGGCTATCTGTTGGTTACTCGATAAACTTGACATCAACACCCCAGATGTGCTGCCGATGTATTTAGGCGACGATACCACAGACGAAGATGCCTTCCAAGCGCTGCGCGATCGCGGAATTGGTATTCGTGTGGGTATGCCAGACGAACCCACCCAGGCTAATTATTATCTGCAAAATCCCGACGAGGTGAAGCAGTTTTTCCAAGCATTATTGAAGACATTAGACGAAAGGAATTAGCATCGTGGCTGAACGGAAAACGCACGATTGGCAACTAATCTACCCCCACTGGGAACCCGAACAACAGGGATTACGGGAAGCACTCTGTACTTTGGGGAATGGCTATATTGCTACACGCGGCGCTTTCGAGGAGGTGAATGCCGGAGGTTCCCATTATCCCGGCACTTACTTAGCTGGGGGGTATAATCGGCTGGAAACCAATATAGCGGGTCGTGTCCTGGAAAGCGAAGATCTGGTCAATTTCCCCAATTGGCTTCCCCTAAACTTTCGCCCCAAAGATGGTGACTGGTTTGATATTGATGCGGTAGACGTATTTGATTTTTCCTATCGCTTAGATGTAAAGAGTGGCGTGCTGGAACGAAAAGTGCAGTTCCGCGACGCCAACGAGCGCGAATTTACCCTCACCAGCCGACGCCTAGTTCATCAAGAAAACCCCCATTTAGCCGCGATTGAGTGGCGGTTAGTTGCTCATAATTGGTCAGGACAAATCGAGATTCGTTCGGCATTGGATGGGACTGTATCCAATCAGAATGTTGAGCGCTACCGACAGCTTAATAGTAAACACTTAGACATCCTCGATACAGGTTATGAGGGCGAAGACGCTATTTTTCTGAGTGTTTGCACCAATCAATCTCATATCAGCATGACCCAAGCCGCCCGAACCCGCGTCTTCGAGGGTGATGTCGTAGTTCCGACGCAGCGAGAACGTCGGGATGAGAATGGACGAATTGCCCAGCACTTATTTGTGCCATGTCAACAACAGAAGGAACTGCGGGTTGAGAAGATTGTCGCGATTTATACATCCAGGGACTTTGCCATCAGTGAACCTGGACTAGAAGCCCGGAAGACGGTACGCCGAGCGTCAGGCTTTGCAGATTTATTGCGATCGCACCAGCTCAAATGGCGTCATCTTTGGAGTATTGCCGATATTAACCTGGAAAACGGCGATGTGGAAACCCAGTTTATTTTGCGGTTACATATCTTCCATCTCCTGCAATCCACCTCGACGAATACCATTGATCGGGATGCGGGTGTACCGTCGCGAGGATGGCATGGAGAAGCCTATCGCGGACACATTCTCTGGGATGAGTTGTTTATTTTTCCCTTCCTGAATCTGCGCCTACCCGAATTGACCCGTTCTCTGCTAATGTACCGTTACCGCCGCCTCACCGAAGCGCGGCATTTAGCCTGTACCGCCGGATACCAGGGTGCAATGTTTCCCTGGCAAAGTGGTAGTGATGGACGCGAGGAAAGCCAGGAATTGCACCTGAATCCTCGTTCTGGACGTTGGATTCCAGATAACTCCAATTTTCAGCGTCACGTCAATGCGGCAATTGCGTATAATGTTTGGCGGTACTACCAAGCGACGAATGACCTAGAGTTTCTCTCCTACTACGGCGCGGAACTGTTGCTGGAACTGGCTCGTTTTTGGGCAAGTATTACAGTATATAATGCAGAGCGCGATCGCTATGAGATTCGTAGCGTTATGGGTCCGGATGAATTCCACACCCATTATCCCGATACAGATACGCCAGGATTAAATAATAACGCTTACACCAACGTGATGGCAGCATGGATACTACGCTGTGCCAGTGGCGTATTACAGTTGCTCGACGAAAAGCGCCGCGAAGAGTTAACCGAGGTTCTGGACATCGGGGACGAAGAACTGGTTCGCTGGGAGGAAATCAGTCGCAAAATGTTTGTTCCGTTCCACGAGGAAGGAATAATTAGCCAGTTTGAGGGGTATGAGAATCTCAAGGAGTTTGACTGGGAAGGCTATCGGGAAAAATACGGGGACATCCAGCGCCTTGATCGCATCCTAGAGGCGGAAGACGACGACGCGAACGGCTACAAAGCCAGCAAGCAGGCGGATGTACTGATGCTGTTCTATCTGTTCTCGGCGGAGACGTTGCAGGATCTGTTTGAATATATGGGCTACCCCTTCGATGCGGAAACTATCCCCCGCAATATCAACTATTACATGCAGCGAACCTCCCATGGTTCCACGCTTAGCCGGATGGTGCATTCCTGGGTATTATCCCGATCTGACCGGGAAAAAGCGTGGAAATTCTTTAAAGAGGCTCTCCATAGTGATATTGATGACATTCAGGGAGGTACGACGCCTGAAGGCATCCACTTAGGGGCAATGGCGGGAACGGTGGATTTGATGCAACGGTGTTATACAGGATTGGACATTCGCGATCAGGTATTGTGGTTGAATCCGTGCCTGCCTAGTGAATTATCCGATATACGCCTGCGATTGCGCTATCGAGGACATTGGCTATCACTGCGGTTTACGGGTGAAAAGATAACCGTCTCGTTTGATCGCGGCTGGTTCCAACCTGTCTGCATTGGTTTCCAGGGTGAGGTGTATGAGATGGTTGAAGGGGAGACACGAGAGTTTGAATTGGCTTGAGGGTGATGGGG
>CAZNNK010000484.1:0-5606 GCA_964574085.1 uncultured Coleofasciculus sp. | reverse complement strand
GCAACAGGCAACAGGCAACAGATAAATGTCCTAACGTATCCTCGTAGTGCTATAACTTCTCTGTTGCCGCACTATCAGCCTAGCTGGGGAAGCAATGTAGAGACCGAACATGGACGGTCTGGGAGCTGGGGGAGTTACTCATACCTAATTTAAATGAATGAAAGTTTATTCAGTTAGTTTTTAGTTATCAGCACAGTTTTATTTGAAGATGAAGCCAGAATTAATTTAAAAAAACATTTAAGTTGTATTTCTGTGGTTTTCAGAATACTTTTAACAAAAACTTTAAGCGAACTTGATAAGATTGGTTTGAAAGAAGCTTATGCTAGGGTAGTGATTGACTAGCGAATCTGTACTGATTGTTACCTTCGTCAGTCGTTAAAGATAAACAAGCATCAGGTTTAGATATCTACACCTGTCCCTAACCTCTCTACAGATCCATGAGCATTACCCAAACCACATCCTGGAACGACGTCCGCCTCGCCTTTAAAAAAATATGGGGATATGATAATTTCCGTCCGCCTCAAGGTGAGATTATTCGGAGTATTTTGGAAGGGCGAGATGCACTGATTGTGTTACCCACAGGTGGGGGAAAATCGATTTGTTTTCAACTTCCCGCCCTCTTACAAACTGGATTAACCTTGGTGATTTCCCCATTAGTTGCTCTAATGGAAAATCAGGTACAAGAATTACGCGATCGCAACTTACCCGCCGCCCTGTTACATAGTCAATTAACCCCGCAACAACGGCGAAAAACCCTGCAAGCACTCTCAAACCAGGAACTCCGCTTACTCTACCTCTCCCCAGAAACCCTATTAAGTGCGCCCGTTTGGGAACGACTCTCTCAGCCGGATCTCAAAATTAATGGATTAATTCTCGATGAGGCACATTGTCTGGTTCAATGGGGGGATACCTTTCGACCCGCGTATCGACGCCTAGGGGCAGTACGACCCACCCTACTCAAGTCTAAACCACCCGGCAGCCAAATCCCGATCGCGGCATTTACGGCGACGGCTGATCCCAGCGCCCAAGACACTATCAGCCAAGTGTTGCAATTACAACACCCCCAAGCTTTTTTAATCAGTCCCTATCGGGAAAATCTCAACCTAGACGTGCAAATTGTCTGGACACCACGGGGACGCCGCCAAAAGATGTTACGCTTCATCCAAGCCAGAAATCGGCAATCGGGGTTAGTTTATGTCCGTTCCCGGCGAGATGGCGAGGAATTAGCCCAATGGTTTGGGGAACGGGGGTATGCGACAACCGCCTACCACGCGGGGTTGAGTTCTCAAGAACGGCGAGAGATTGAACAGAGTTGGCTGAGTGGCAAAACTCAATTTGTGGTGTGTACCTGCGCCTTTGGGATGGGCATCAATAAACCTAATGTGCGGTGGGTGGTACATTTTCAGCCCCCCCAATTATTATCAGAATATATCCAAGAAGTCGGTCGGGGTGGACGAGATGGCAAACCCGCAGACGCACTGACGTTGATCAGTGAGCCAACGGGGTGGTTAAATTCAGAAGATAAGCAAAAGCGTCAATTTTTTGTCGATCAGATGCGATCGCAATACCAAGAGGCACAACGCTTAGTCAACAAGCTACCTGAACAGGGGGATGTAGCCGCTGTCAGCCAACAATTTCGCCAGGGTGAAGTGGCATTAGCCCTGCTACACAGTGCCGAACAATTAGAATGGCAAGATCCCTTTCACTATCACAAACACCCATCCCCCGATTCCCGTGCTTTGGCTAACTTAAGTTCTCACCAAGTCCAAGTCCAGAAACTGATGACACAATACCTGACAACTCGCCAATGTCGTTGGCAGTTTTTACTCAAGGCGTTTGGGTTCAAGAAGGAGGCGATGGGATTTAAATGTGGACATTGTGATAATTGTCGGAAATAGGTGTCATGGGGAATGGGCAATGGGCAATGGGCAATGGGCAATAGGCAATAGGGAAGATGGGGAAGAAAGAGACACTTGTAGGGACGTTCAGGTGCTTGAAAATCGTCATCATCCTCTCTCTCTAGATGAGAGAACTAACCTGTCCGTGTAATCAGTGTGACTAACCTTTCACGCCCTACCCCCATCTCTCCAATAAATCTGCGAAATCAGTGTTTTGACAAATGACAAATGACAAATAACAAAATTATTTCTATTTTTCTAAGTACCTGTTTCTGGGTGAGTATTTCCTCCCCCCAGAGTCTAAACGCCCAAAATGAAGAGGGATTACAGTTACAAGATTTTAGTTACTGGGCTAACCTCTGTGCTTCCCAAAAAGAGGCTAAAAACTATGAAGAAGCCTTAGAAGCCTGTGATCAAGCGATCGCGTTGAATCCAAATGAACCTCAAGCCTGGATTGATCGAGGTGATATTCAACGGGCTTTAGATAATTATGCCGAAGCCGCCGCCTCTTATGGGCAGGTGATTCGCCTAGAACCCAGACATTCCGAAGCTTGGGCAAAGCGTTGCGCGGCGCACATCCAATTGGCAAACTATGAAGCGGCGATAACTGACTGTGAAACGGCGTTACAACTTGATGAAACTTGGAATCAGGTGACACGGGCTTATGCGTTGTATCATCAAGGGTTAGCCCTTTGGGGACAAGCAGAACGAGAAAAGGCGCTCTTTTCTTTTGATTTAGCGGTTCAAAGTAATCCCAATTATTCCCTGGCTTGGGCGCAACGGTGTCTGTTATTATCCCAATTCGAGCGGACTTATGACGCCCTTACTTCCTGTGAACGGGCATTACAAGTGAATGGGGATTGGGGAAATCAGACTCCTGCGATCGCGTGGACAAATCGCGGTAAAATTCTGGCTCAGTTGGGACAGTATGACGCCGCCCTAGAGTCTTATGATCAAGCCCTGGCGATTGACCCCAAGGATGCAACGGCTTGGACGGAACAAGGTAAAGTTTTATTAATTATTGGTCAACCGGGTGAAGCGTTAACCTCTCTGGAATGGGCGCTGAAAATTAGTCCCGATTATTCGTTAGCCTTAGCCAATCAATGTGCCACGCTGAACCAACTGGATCAATACGAAGATGCTTTAGCCGCCTGTGATCAAGCGATTCAAGAGGGAGATGGGCGCTGGGGAGAAGAAGGGGCGGCGTATGCGTGGAGTCATCGGGCGGATGCGCTGACGGGTAATGGTCGATTTCAAGAGGCTTTGGCATCCGCGAATCGGGCGGTAGCACTGAATCCTGACTATGCTGATCCCTGGAGTAGTCGGGGGGCGACGCTGTGGTTTATGGGACGGTTTGAAGAGGCGCTAGGGGCGACAGAACAGGCGATTGCGATTAATCCCAATTCCTCAAAGGCGTGGTTTAACTATGCCCGAATTCTCACCACATTGGGAGACTATAACGAAGCCCGTGCTGCTTATCAACGGGCGCTGTTAGGGGATGCGAATGTGGGCGATACCTTGACTTTGGCAGAGATTTGGGTGAATCTGAGTGGCTTAGACTTCCGTCTGGAACGCTATCAAGAGGCGATCACCGCAGCCGAACGAGCAATTGGGATTAATCCGGATTCGGCAGCAGCATGGTACAATAGGGGGTTAGCACTCATGGCATTAAATCAATACCGTGATGCTGTAGTCACGTATAATCGTGCGATCGCGATCAATGCAGAGAATGCTGATTTTTGGGCAGGGAAAGGCATTGCGCTGCGATTTTTAGAGCAATATCCTCAAGCCTTGGAAGCCTTGCAAACCGCATTAGAATTGAATCCATCTCATCCGCAAGCATTGGTCAATCAAGAGTTTGTCATGCAAAAGTTACAAACTCCCAATGGGATGGAGGCTTTACCCAATTCAGGGGTTAGGTAAAGGGAACAGGGAAAGTGACAGCCGATCCAACCAAAAAAGCCGGGGCATAACCCCAGCTTTTTGGTGGCTGTGTTTCATACCTGCGGGACGTTGACGTCGGCGAAGAAGTCGTTTGCCCAGACCGATATGCCGCGCGGCTGTTGAATGGAGACGACGCAGACCTTGACATAGCCGCTGCGTTGGTCGCTGGGCTAGGGGAGCACCAGCAGACCGCGACCCGTCTGAAATCAGCTACCCCCCATAACTGCCTGGGCGAGCCCGATGAAGAGCGGTATTCCCACGGCAAGCGCAATCGGTGTGCCGACGGCTGTGGACGAGCCGATGTAGGCGGAGGGATTGGCTGACGGGATACCGGCTCGTAAAGTGGGCGGTCCTGAGATGTCTGAACTGGAGGCGGCAATGACGGCCAGGAGAACAACGCCGCCAGCACTGAATCCCGTTGCGTAGTGGGCAATCATGCCGAGACCGAAGGCGATGAACCCATGCAGCAGCGGCGCCACAAAGGCATATAGGGCGTACCACTGACCCACCTTACGCAGCTCGCCCAGCCTTGCCGTGGCCTCCATACCCATTACCAGCATCAGGATCGAAAGCAGACCACGGAAGAGGGGATCGAAGAAGCTCTCATAGACACTTTCCGGCTGGGTTAGTATGCCTAGAGCGATGCCGAGCAGCAGTGCCGATAGGGCAGAACCCTGGAGGCTTTCCTGCACGATGGGCCATATTTTGACCCGCTCGGGTTCCTGGCTGGGATACCCGCTTGCGGTAATGCGCTGCTGGCTAAGATACTCCTGCCTAGTGGTGGGATATTCGCCTGCTGCAACCGCCTGCTTGCTGAGAGACTCCTCCTTGCTAAGAGACTCCTCCTTGCGAGACTTTTGCTTGCTGACATAAATGCTGGCTACGACGATCGCAGTCACGAGCGCTGGGATGTCCATGAAGGGATAGAGTGCGGCAGCCCAGGGTTCGTATGTTATACCTTCCGCTTCCAAGACTGTTATGCCGGCGGCGAGGGTAGAGCCACTCACCGCACCGAACAAGCCCGCAGTCGCAACGGCATCCACGACTTTGACGCCTGGCAGCTTGGCTAACGTGTAGCGCCCGATGAACACAATAAGGATTCCGGTTATCACAGCGAAGACGGCGGGCAACAGCATCTCCAGCAGATTGGCATTGCGGATCGCAATACCGCCGCTCAAGCCGACTTTGATGAGCAGCATGAAGACGATGAACTTATAGATCGCATCTGGAATTGCCAGTCGGCTATTGAGGGCGGCAACGACCATACCACCGATCAGAAAGCCAAGTGTTGGGGACTGCAACTTCCCTAGGAAGAGCGTAAAGAAATCGGACAAAAACTCCACTTTGTAATTCCTCCTTAATCAAATATTAGGGGTCAGGACAGCAGGCAAGAGGGGCCTCGAATTTATTTCCATAAATCTTTAGAGTCCGTGAAAACGGACTGTGTTGTGTTAACCTCGGATTTCCAATCCTCGGGCAGTTGTTGCTGTTGATTTCTACTTGGAACTACAATAGAGCAGGCTGCGGAAGCGCCGGCAGTGTACAGTAAAGTTCTGAACGAGACATGCGAGAGAAATTTGCCATGAATACCTCCTTCCGCCTCCCCCAGCCAGGGGAGTGGTGATTGTGATCAGTGAAATTGGTTAAAAGTCGAAGAAAGCGGGGGTGTAGCGCTACACCCCTACAGCACAGGTATTATGCGAATACCTGTCCCGCAGCACCACCCAAAGATAAAGAAATAAGTAAGAACCCAAACTAAATGTT
>CAZNNK010000483.1:0-5624 GCA_964574085.1 uncultured Coleofasciculus sp. | reverse complement strand
GCAACAAACCCAGACCAGCCCCCCGTGGCAGGTCTATTTAATCCCGTACTGGTATCTGTGTAGTTATCCGTTTTTACAAAAAGCGCTTGAGAAAAGACAAGCTAAACGCTATTGGATTGGCGGTTTGCTGGCAACAATGATCGTCAGTCTATTTGTGTTTCTTGCCCTCACCCCTGATGCTGTAATTAAAACCTTTGCCCAAGGGCTTCCCTTCCCCCTATTTGTCTCTACCATTGCCCTTGCCGATGGCTTTAACCCCTGTGCGTTCACGGTTTTAGTCATTCTGCTGTCGTTACTCACCTATACCCGCAGTCGCAAGGATATGACGTTGGTGGGGACAACCTTTATTATCACGTCAGCGGTGATGTATTTTATCTTTATCATGCTGATGGTCTTGGCAGGTAAAGTCTTCCTGGAAAAGTATGGCACTCTATTTATGCTAATTCTGGGAATTCTGATTACTGGGGCGGGTCTGATCAATATCAAGGATTATTTTTGGTTCAAAAAATCTATCTCCCTATCCCTCTCAGAAAAACAACAGTCAACGATCAATAAACGAGCGGGAACGATTGTCAGAAACCTGAGAAATGCTCAAGGCGATCGCAAGATGTTTCTGGCGGCATTAGCGGGGACGGTTCTATTAGCTATCTTTGTCAATGTTGTCGAACTGGGCTGTACAGCGATTCTGCCGGCTGTTTATATGACAACGCTGTTACAGTACTGCTCCGATGAAATTGGCTTGTGTCATCTCTCGTGGACAGGTTTATATGCGGCGATTTACATTATTCCCCTGTTGGCGATTTTAGGCAACTTTATCTATTCGTTTAAATCCACTCGACTCACGGAAAATCAAGGGAGAGTACTGAAATTGGTTGGGGGACTGTTCATGCTGTTCTTTGGTTTGGCTATGATATTTAAACCCCAGTTATTAACCCTTGGCTAGAGCGCCAGACCAGTAATCAAAATCGATCCGAAAATCTCCCAAAAACTGTAACAAAAATTCCAAAATATCCCCTTTTGTAGAGACGTTCCGGCGGAACGTCTCTACCAATCGCTATTAGTAGACCAACGCTCTAGGATTTATCGCCAAAGGCAGAAGGCTTAAGGAGAGAAGGTTCAAAGGAAAAAACACCAAAATTATCAAGGGGGTAAATAAAATTTACCCCCTTTTGTCGCTTTGTCTGTTGTGAAGTCAATTTAATAGGATAATGGTGAAATTTCGTCGCCCAAAAGAGGTCCGTATAGGTGGGATGAACCGATGTTTTGATTGGTTAAGTCTCTTTCAATAAAATAGCTACCTTCATGGCTACAAGAGGCGATTTTTCCGGTATGACCTTTGAGAGACCCTTTGATGATTTTTACGCGATCGTTTTGTTGGTAGACCATAATATCACTCGTCGTTGGCTTTTTTTTAATAAACCATTTCATTATATGAATGTTATTTTTTTAATTCGATGAAGCTGAACAAGCTTTTCAATAAAGTTTTGGTAAAGATAAGTTCTTGACAAAACTTCACATTTGTGATTAATTTTATAAAAATAACTGACGGAGCATTTATAGATGAATGCCACGATCAAAAGATATAGCTTAACTCTCTTAGCCGTTGGTCTTTCCACAGTCCATTTTTTTTCCTTCGATCTGTTCTCGCAACCGATTCAAACTGATATTCGCTTCTACCTCTACTTTGCGTGGCAGGTAACTGAGGGAGCTATTCCCCACCGGGACTTCTTTGATATCAAGACTCAATTGTCTACCTTCTTAGGAGCTTTGTTTTACGTCGTGGGCAAATGGCTGAGTATCGACCCTCTCTATGCCATCCGCATTGGGTATTTAGCACTCTCCACCACAGGCGGTTTACTTGTCTTTTTAATACATCGGCGCTTAGGTCGGGGAAGCTATATGACTGGATTTATTGGTCTTCTAGCCTATTGCTCGTTTGGGCTGATGGGTTTCCTACCCGCTATCGGTAACATTCCCAAGCTATTGGTAACTTTGTGCGCTTCAGCAATGGCACTCCTAGTTTATGAGCGAAAGTATTGGTTAGCCGGTTTGGTTGGTGCGCTGGCTTTTATGGACTGGCAAATCGGAATACTGGTCTGGATCGCCGCCTTTGCGTCTGCCATAATTTGCGAAGGATTCCACCACCGTGCCAGTATCAAGGTGGTTACAGGTGGGGTTATTGGACTCTCTCCTTTCATCATCTACTACGGACTAAATGGCGGACTTTTGTTTGCATTCAATCAAACTATAGTTGCATCTTTTTTCCGGGGTTCGATGTCTTTGGAGAAGCAGAGCTTGTTCCACCGACTAGGTTTGATCAAGTCTGCCATTACATCTGCTTGTCCTGGTCAAGAATGGCTGTTTGTGATGAGTCTATGTGCCATCCCTATCATGCTGCTGTGGTTATGGCGAGAGTACGGAACCGACAAGCATCGGCTTCTAGTTCCTTTAAGTATTTACCATTTTGGGATCTTTGGCTTCAGTCTCATTGACTTTCAGTGGTACGGTGACCTTTTTGTCTTACTGCACAGTGCTGTATTCTTTCTAGCAGTCGCCTGGAATACGATCTACCGTGTTTGTGTAACCCGGTTGCTCAGAAAAACAGGTGTACAAGTTCAACATCTATTTGGACTGTCTTGTCTGACTGCTGCGCTGCTAATATCTCGACCGAGCATCCTGAGACCTGATGTATCGATTACCTCTGGCATGACACTCGCTGACCAACAAGAGGTAGCTGCTACCGTCGAGCGTTACATAACAGGCAAGACTTTTGTACTCCTGCAATCGAGTGAACTACTGTTTCTGATGAAGTATAGGAATCCTTTGCCAACCATTTTTTGGGATAACGTCCCCTGGAGTTATTATCGAAGTTCTACGACAGAATCCATTGAGGATACAGCAGTACGGATGATTGAATCAGTTGCGCCCGACGTTTTTATCTACAAAACTTTGCTTCAACCTGAATCAAATCTTGCCAAAAATTACACGCCGATGAGAATCACCTCGACCAATGGGAAGTACAGTGTAGTTTTACAGGTTCGGAAGACGGATTAAGTCTTGTCCCAAAGCTGGGATAGGTGTTGACGCACCTCAAAAAAGTCATTCCAGGGTAAGTAAGGCTTTTGACGTTCATCGAGATATTGGCTGAGGCGATCGCGGGCGAAGACGACAGAGGCGTGCAATGCCATGTTAAAATCTGTTACCGAATCGCCGATCGCAATCTGTTCTTGTGCTGGGTGTTGTGCCATCACCTGAACTTTGGCAACAAGTTCGCTATCCCCCTCAAACTCGGACAATGGCTGGAGATAGTCGCCACTCGTATCCAGATCTACAGCATAAACCGCCGCCACTCGTTCGAGCAGTGACGTTCCTCCCCGCTTTTCTCGACCCAACACCGTCTCCACCATACCCCGCAATCCCCCAGAAACCACCACAAAGGGTATGCCGCGATCATCCAGAAAATCGAGTAATTCCACTAAACCGGGGCGAATCGGTTTAGATTGGGTATAGGTGAGGATATCTGGATATCGAGAGGACGGAATTGATTCTAGGACGCGGCGCACCCCTTCCCGTAGTGTTAGCCGTCTGGCGTAAAGTTCAGGCATCACTTGGGCAGATACCTCAGGCGCAAAATCCTTTAACATTCCGGCAAAGGTTTCTACTGCGGTAATCGTACCGTCGAAGTCACAAAAGACAACTCGCTGCATTCGAGATCAGAGGTTAGGTTGAGTTGGCACAACGAACGATGGTATATTAGCCATCCCACTTGCTTGATTATGCCCCATAAAATGCCTCTGAGCAAAGAATAGATCAGGTATTTTTAAATTTTCGGATAAATTGATAAAAATTATCCGGCTACAACCTATAAATTCATGAACGATGGAATAGACCTACGTTAAACAAAAGCCTTCAGACGTCGATGTTCCTCGTTTGTGATAGTCTCTACCCTCTTCTACAGGTCAAGACCTGGTATTTTCGTTCAGGTTATTATTCTCTAAGTAATTTATAGTTTGGAGGGATTCAAGTTAGCGATAACTTTGTAGATTTTATCTTCATGGACAAGAAATCAAGGGCGTAGCTTGCTTGATCCTTTGTCAGGTTGACAATAGCTCAATGTTACCCTAAGTATAATAACTCATTGACAGGAGCGTTCGTCTCCCCGGCAATAGGTGAGAGTCATAAAATTACAATGTTTTATCCATAAACTTGCATTGAATCAAATCATTGATATGACCAATAGTTATTGGGTTATGATTGAGTCAGGATATAGCGGTTCGCGATTCGGTGAGGTACACTCCGCTCACAGGAAAAGGATGAGAGAGAAGGGACAAGGGATAAATTTATGTATTTCATCATAACCAGCGAAGCAGAACCGCGATCGCTATAGAAATCTAGTCCAAAGCGATTAGCTTGCATCAGGGGGTATGTACCACGTACAATTGTGAACATAAGCTAAAGGAATGACTCTAAACTATCCCATCATTGAAACCCAACTCAGACTGATTAGAGCTTTACAGCGCGGATATGCTGAAGCCCTAGAAGCTGGAGATTGGCAAGCGGCAGAGTATCGTTGCGCCCATTTACATCGGTTGTGTGAAGGGTTACATCATCTGAGTTATTTACTGGATCGAGGCAATGCCTTATCCAGCTTGACACCCCAAAATCAAAATAATTGGGTGGGAACTATCCGGGGTAGTAATCCGATGCATGCTTTAAATCAGTCCTCAGAGACGAATGAAAAGCCCCTTTCATCGCGCCCCCTA
Source organism: uncultured Coleofasciculus sp. (assembly GCA_964574085.1). GTDB lineage: Bacteria > Cyanobacteriota > Cyanobacteriia > Cyanobacteriales > Coleofasciculaceae > Coleofasciculus. The sequence continues at coordinate 861 of CAZNNK010000483.1, read as the reverse complement.
CCCCCTGAACCACCGCCTATTGATGAAGTGTGGAATCAGTAAATGCTTCAAATGTAGAGACGTAGCATGCTACGTCTAAAACTCGGTTGGGGCGGGTTTAGTCAAGATATCGGATAATGACTAAACGTTATCAGTCAAACCCGCCCCTACACTTGATTTTCACGTTTCCATTGTCTGCGTTTTTTTGCCAATCAAAAGCGCCAGCTCTAGCCATTTCCAGTAACAATCGACATCAGTATAACCGATTTCTCGTAGCCATTTCAGTTGAGTTTCTACATCTAATAATTTATTCGAGGGATCATCGGGTTGGTCAGCAATCCCCATACAAGCGCGGAAATGTTCATGGAGTGCTGGTGTGGGAGAGGCAACGTGTTCTAAGTTACAAAAAATACCATCGGGTTCTAGCACATTAAAGAGTTCAGCATAGAGGGAATGCTTGCGTTCATGAGTTAGGTGATGAATCGCAAAGCTAGAAACGATCGCGTCAAATGTACCTAACTCTGGCAAGGGATGATCTAAATTATGGGCAATGATTTTTACCGTGTCATCCCCAGCAAATCGGTGTTTAGCCGCGTCAAGCATTGGGGGCGAAAAATCGATCGCGATACTTTCGACATGGGGGCGGTCAATTTTCAGCAGTGCTAAAAGGCGTCCGTCTCCAGTGCCTAAGTCGAGGATACGTTTGACTGTTTTGGGAACCTCTTCTAAGACGATGGCTTCACCTTCTGTGCGATGAGGAAGGTTATCAGATCGCTCTAAATAAGATAGCGCATGGTCAGCCGATGTCCAAAGATTTGTCATTGGTCGTTGGTCATTGGTCATTGGTCATTGGTCATTGGTCATTGGTCATTGGTCATTGGT
>CAZNNK010000482.1:0-5625 GCA_964574085.1 uncultured Coleofasciculus sp. | reverse complement strand
AGGTTAACGGTCAGATCATTTGACTAAGTGGCTAAACCCGCCCCTACAATTTCTCTTGCCTCCCCTGTACACTAAGAAATATTTCACCTTAAAAATGACGTAGCTTGCTTCTCAAGGGAAGCGAGTATGACGAATGACGATCCTCACCGACTTATACTGTCGTTTCCTGAGGCACTTTCGCATAGTAGCGATGATAATAATCATAAGAACTCGTGGTATAATTCTTAACTCCATTCGCCACCACTCCCAACACTCTGGCATGAGAGGTTTTCAATCCAGATAACACCTGCATCAATACCGTCCGATCCGTTCTTCCCAATCCCACCACCATAACAATTCCATCGGTATGTGCCGCCAATAACCGTGCATCGGCTAAACCTAACATTGGGGGTGTGTCAAAAATAACTAAATCAAACATCTCTTGAAACGACTCAACTAAATGCTGCATCTTTTGAGAACAGAGGAGTCGAGTCGGATCAGGCGGAATTTGTCCGGCGGTTAACACAAATAGATTCTCCTCCAACGGTGATGGCTGAATCACATCTTTCACATTAATATCACTGGAAATAACATGACTCAATCCCCACACATTCGGTAAATCCGTCCTCAGATGCACCTGGGGACGCCGCAAATCGGCATCCACCAATAATACCCGTTGTCCCATCGCAGCAGCGGCTTGTGCCATAAACGTCGCTATAGTGGATTTGCCATCAGCCGGAACCGCCGAACTGATTACCACCGAACGAATCGGTTGATCGGGACTAATAAACTGAAGATTCGTCTGAAGCGAACGAAATGCCTCTAAAAATGGAGAAGCCTGATAGCGATACGTGGATTGACTGATAGGAGATGCCAAGAGTGGAGTTTCCGGTTTCCCGGCTGTTTTTGCCGATTTACTCTGTTTCTTCAGAGGCTTATGAAAAGGAATCGTACCCAAAACCGCTAACCCTGTCTTTTCCTTCAACTCCTCAGCCGAGTGAAACACCTTATCCAATTTTTCCGCTAAAAACCCCGCCCCAGCACCTGCCAGCAATCCAGCTACTGCCCCCAATGCTATACCGTGCGGTATGTTGGGTGAGATTGGTGTTTGAGGTTGTTGAGGTTTAGCAATAAGCTGCCAAGGTAATGTCTTTTGTGCCGCTTCAATTTGTAACGTTTCTCGCACCGCCAGAAAGCGGTTCAAACTCTCGGTAGCGACTTTCAACTCCCGCTGTAAATCCGTATACTGACGGGCAACCACTGCCAAACTCTTCAGTTGCTGACTCATCAACCGTTCCGCTTTGGCGATCGCACCTGCCCGCACTTCTAGCGTATTAATTTGGTTCGTCGTCTCCACTAGCTGTTGAGTTAGTATCGAACGCAGGGAACTAGGAGACGCCAGAGATTCTGGATTTTCGGGTACGGTGCTGGTTTTTGCCCCCAACACAGTGCTGGCTTCCTGACTTAGCAAGGGCAGTAAATTTTGTTGCTTCTCTCGTAGCGCCTGAATCGTGGGACTCTCTTCGGTAAACCGCGCCGATTCACTAGCAATTTGACTTTCAATCTCGGTTAACTGATTCAACAACTGCTGATAACGGGGGGCTTCTGAGAGGGCGGAAGCCGCGATCGCTTGTTCTGGAGATAGTCCGAGTTCCCCTAACTGACTTTGCAGCTTCCGCGCCAGGGTGCGGGCTTCATCCAGTTGGGTTTGGGTATCTTGACGTTGTTGGACAATGGCGCTAACTCGATTGGTCAAGACTTGACCCTGACTATCTGGATCAACTAATGTATTATTTTGGCGAAATCGTTGTAGTTTTTGCTGGAGAGTATCCACCCGCCCTTGAAGTTGCGGCAGTTGCTCTTCGACAAACTCAATCCCCTGTCGCGTACTCGTCTGCTGTTCAGAGAACGAGTAGTTCACATATCCTGTCGCAATTTGCTCTAAAATAAATTGGATTTTTTCCGGGTCAGAATCTTGGTAGCGTACTTCTAATATTTTCGTTTCTTGTAACTGATTAATCGCCAGTTGGTGGCGAAGCGTATTATAGTCAAATTCTGGATAGCGAGACTGAATTTGTTCGACAATCGGAGTCATCACTTGAGGACTCCACAGCACCTGAATCTGGGTGTCGTAATCTATACTGTTGGTTTGAACCCCAGAGGATTGATTCAGGGATTCACTAATCTGATCGAACTGATCTTTACCGGAAACTGATCCAACTAATAACTGAAACTTGCCTTCGTAGTTAGGCGTCTGCTGCAAGACTTTCGTGACAATTCCCGATGTCACCACGATCGCCATTCCAGCGATAACCAATGCCCGTCGCCGCGCTACCGCCAGAATCTTACGTAAATCCAGCTTGTCGTCCTCTGTCTCAACTAACTCATACAGGGAGAGACTGGACAGTTCTGACGGTAGTCGTCCATTACGATTGGGTGGTAACGGCTGATATTCTCCATTTGAACCCATAATTCGTTAAACGTTGGCGTTTCTCAAACTGACGCGAATAGTGGACAATTAGATCCTTGATCCCAGAAGGGGTGGGGATGTGCGAAGGTTAAACCTCACGACTCAGGTAGAACTCCCGGTCACAGGAAGAGAACAACTTTGTTAGATGTTTTGGTGTACGCTGATCATAATGACTACTTACAGATACAGCGCTGGTGCGCTCAATCAGGATAATCCTTAGCCCGGTCAGGGTGTAGGCATTTGTAGCTAGGGAATCTTGTCTATCGCTGCGGTGGATGGGCAAGCAAATACCAACGAATAATTTAAATCTATCCGAAGGTGCTGGAGATGTTCGTTAAGATGTGGTGATGCCAAAATTACGGCGATCACCTAGGCGATCACCTAATTTAGATTGATGATAAACTGTCACATCCAATATCAGTCTCAATTTTGGACTCTTTATTAAAATTTCATTTATTAGTTTACCAACACAAAAATAAAAAATAGGTTTAAATTGGGGTAAAGTAAATATTTGACAAAGTTGGACAATTGAGTTCTGATCCGATCCGGATATAGGCAAGTTAATGTGTAGAGTCTAGCGTAATTTGATATCTATTTTAGGTTCCAGTCAGTAACACAGAAACATGAGCAATAGTGAGACTCCCCTACGGCATAGTAAATCTCTCCGGTTATCGATTTTGACTCAATATTACCCCCCTGACTACGCCGCAACCGGACAGCTAATCGAAGAACTGGCTGTCGAGTTAGGCAAACAAGGTTTGTCGGTGCGAGTGTTTACTGGACAACCCGGTTATGCATTTCACAGCCACTCAGCACCAGCCAGGGAGTATTTTCAGCAGCTGATCGTTCAGCGATCGCGGGCGACTCGGATTTGGTCGAAGCGTATTCGCGGCAAAGCGCTGAATGGACTAATCTTTTGCCTGCGGGCTGGACTGCATTTACTCAGAACTAGTAGTCGGGGGGACATACTCCTGTTAACCACCGCTCCTCCTTTTTTGCCCATTCTGGGATATTTGGCGAAAAAGTTATTTGGGCTACCTTATGTTTGTTTAGTCTATGATTTATATCCAGATGTTGCTGTCGAACTCAATGTTGTGTCTCGTCGCCACTGGTTAGTCAGACTCTGGAATACAGTAAACTGCCATATTTGGAAACAGGCTCAACAAATTGTGGTCTTGAGTCCTTCAATGAAAAATCGTGTCGCCGCTAAATGTCCCGCCCTGAACGACAAAATTACCGTTATTCATAATTGGGCAGATGCCAATTGGATTGTACCCATTGCTAAACAGGATAATTGGTTTGCCCAAAACTTTAATCTAGTTGATCAGTTTACGGTACTCTATTCCGGAAATATGGGTCGCTGTCATGATATGGAAACGATTCTTAACGCCGCCCAACTGTTACAACATGACTCCATTTTGTTTGTGTTTATTGGTAATGGTGCTAAACGGGAAGCTTTTGAAGGCCAAACTCGTCAGCTTGGCTTAAGGAATTGCCGCTTTTTACCCTATCAAGATAAGCAAAACCTACCCTATTCACTTACTTCAGGGGACTTATCCTTAGTGAGCGTTAGTTCAGGGATGGAAGGTTTAGTCGCCCCCAGTAAACTTTATGCCGCCTTAGCCGCAGGGCGTCCAATCGCTGCGATTTGTGAACCCCAGTCTTATTTACAGGCGCTGATTACAGAGGCTGAATGTGGTGCAGCGTTTAGTAATGGTGATGCGAAAGGTTTGGCAGAATTTATTCAACAGTTGTCTACAGATGAACGGTTAGTCAAGCGTATGGGTGAAGCGGGTCGTCGGTATTTACAATCCCATTTTACTCCGGATCGGATTGCACGAGAGTATTCTAACGTATTGCATCAGTCAGTCATTTCAGAGTTTGCCTCAAGCCCCAATGGAAGAGATGGGAGAAAAGGGCATCAAACGAATAGAATGGGTCAAGGAACAAGAGGATAATACCAAATCCGCTGTTGTCAGCTTCTTGTAATATTAGGTGCATGTCAATTTTTTAGGTTGGGTTGAGGTAAGCTACGAAACCCAACTTATTCAGATAAGGCAGTGATATAAAGATATGCCATGGCTTGTATAAGAGATGTATTGTGGCAGATTGGGTTTATTTTTCCACTAAGACAGAAGGGTTAACCGATTGGGTAGATGTTGCTGCGATTCTGTTGGAGACAGATCTATCCGACGTAGTGGGTGCTTGAGATGCAAATTTTTCCCTTTCGATGAGACGAATAGAGAGCAGAATTTCTGCCAGAGTTCGCTGGAGTGCATAATACCAGCCATACCAACCGTCGAGAATACCTTGGTTGAAGATCAGACAGTAGAACAGGATGACGAAGGGGGCGAGGATTTTTTGCCGCCGAATGCGATCGCCGAAGCTGAGTTCACCAGGAGACGTTTCCAGGATTTTCCGGTTTTCAATCAGCATATAGCGATCTTGCGCCCATAACCAGCGACTTAGAGGTTTGCGATCGTCGTGGTAGATATAGGAATTAAGTGTACCCGACTCACCTCTGACGTGAAGTAGCTGGGTATGTCCATCATCAAGATAGATAGATTTTTCGCGTCGGAATAGAACTTGTCGAGGCGGAAGTAATGTTCCGCGCAGTGGCTTGCCAAATACGCAATATTTGAACTGGGCGAAGTAGCCATCTATAGGGGAATCTGTGGGAAGAGACGCAAGTTCAGCAATCAGTTCGTCAGTTAGGATGTAATCGGCATCGAGGGAGAGTACCCATTCAGTTGTGACTTGTGACAAGCCGTAGTTCCACTGGTTGTGATGGGTGTCGAACTGCCGCTGAAAGACTTGGGTTTGCGGATAAGACTTTACCATGTCCAGGGTTTCGTCGGTACTGTAGCTGTCGATAACGACGATTTGCTTTGCCCAAGTGAGTTTTGCCAGAGTGCGATCGATGTTATGGGCTTCATTGAAGGTCAGAATAAGAGGTGTTATTTGTTCAAGCATAAGCCTGAGTTTACTATCAAAAAAAATAGTTTAACTACTAAATATGGTGATTGCGGGAATAATTATCTTAATAAAATATTTCTATTGACTAATGGTGGTTTCCACCGAGGAATTGGTATTCCATTAGTAATTAGTAGAAACAAGATATTTTTTAAGGATGGCTGTATAAATCTCAATCAAATTTGAGGCAATGCGCTCCCAGG
>CAZNNK010000481.1:0-5625 GCA_964574085.1 uncultured Coleofasciculus sp. | reverse complement strand
ACGCATTAAGGTTAGGACAATACAATTGGGTGAAAAGGCAACAGGCAACAGGCAATAGGCAACAGGCAATAGGCAACAGGCAATAGGCAACAGGGGAATGTCCTTTCCGTACCCCGTAGGGCTATACATAAGACGTAGTTTACTTCTTTTCGGAAGCGAGTATGACCAATAAAAAAATAGACGTGATCCAAATCGTGCAATATCTGAATCCTATGATGCTTCAAAAACTATCCTTAAATCGGCTGCGCCGATGCTTAACCGCAATCATTGGACTAATTCTCGGAATTAACGTAGTATGCTTACCTGCGATCGCAGCAACTCCCGCCATAGAGGTCAACGTAAGTTTAGGCAATTCAGCCGATGAATTGAAGTTCTTCCCCAACCAATTTGAATTTGTCGCAGGTAAACGCTATAAACTATTGCTGGATAATCCTAGTCCTCAAAAACACTACTTCACCGCCAAAGACTTCGCCGATGCGAGTTGGACTCAAAAAGTTGAAGCCGCCAAAGTCGAAGTTAAAGGGGCAATCCATGAATTAGAACTCAAACCCGGTGGCGAGGCTGAGTGGGTATTTGTGCCAATGAAACCCGGAACCTACGAACTCCATTGTTCAATTTCTGGACATACAGAAGCAGGTATGGTAGGAGAAATTACCATAAAACCTTAATAACTTGGGTTAAAAAAGGCGATCGCACGTTGGTTAACTTTTCCTAAGATGAGTGAAGTGCGATCGCATCAGACGGGGTATGATTGAGACTATTTTCTGCCAACAATCCCCTAGACGCGATCGGCGGAATAAGGAAATAATAAGTAGGGGTTGCTGAATAAGTCTTGTGGTTATTCAGCAGCCCCTATTTATCCTCGCTTTGAGACTGACGAATGGGAATCTCAATCCAAAATCCAGTTCCTTCTCCTGGCTGAGAACTGCATTTAAAGATTCCCCCATGTTTTTCCACGATAATTTGATAACTAATCGAAAGCCCTAAACCCGTTCCTTTACCAATTGGCTTAGTTGTAAAAAAGGGATCGAAAATTTGTGATTGAAGTTCTGGGCTAATTCCTGCACCACTATCAGCAATCTGAATGATGATATGACTTGGAGATGAGTCTTGATTTTCCTCTATTTGTGTAGTGTTATTCGGACTATATTGGTTCTCATTAGTCTTAGATTGAACAGTTGTGGAAATCGTAATCCTCTGGTTATCGGGATTACAGTCTTCCAACGCATCGATCGCGTTGCTCAAAACATTCATAAAAACCTGGTTCAGTTGACTGGGATAGCATTCAACCAACGGTAACTCCCCATAATTTTTGATCACCTGAATCCCTGGATGATTGGGTTTCCCTTTTAAGCGATATTGTAAAATTAGTAGCGTACTCTCTATCCCTTCATGAATATCCACTAACTTTTTCTCGGCTTGGTCAAGGCGGGAGAAGTTTCGCAACGACAAAACTAGCTTGCGAATCCGTTCCGATCCCATTTTCATCGACTCTAAAAGCTTGGGTAAATCTCCTTCTAAAAAATCTAAGTCGATGAGATCTAACAATTCAAGAATCTCTGGCTCCGGCTGAGGATAATATTTCTGATAGGAATGAATAATATTCAGTAAATCCTGAGCATACTGACTGGTATAAACCAGGTTGCCATAAATAAAATTCACCGGATTATTAATTTCATGAGCGACCCCAGCAATCAACTGTCCCAGACTGGACATTTTTTCGGTTTGAATCAGTTGGGCTTGAGTTTGCTTGAGATGGTGAAACGCACTTGCCAATTGCTGCGCTTGGGCTTGAGTATGGGTAAATAATTCCGCTTGCTGAATCGCCACCGCCGCTTGATCGGCTAACTTTTTCAGCAGTTTAATCTCTGAGGGGAGCCAGTCTCGCCTAGCTTTACATTCTTGAGCAATTAAAAATCCCCAGAGAGGTTGCTCCCATCTGGGACAAGGAAGACTATCCAGCATAATTGGCATCTCATTAGCTTGAGGATTTTCCAGCCCAATGGGAACAATTAAAGCGGCTTGCACTTGGCAACGTTTTAAGAACTCTTGTTGATCCGGAGTTAATCGAGCTTGAGTAACATCCTTAATTACTCCTAAATGACCCCGCTGATACAATTGAATCTGGGCTTTCGAGAAATACTGCTGCGGATCATCAATATCTAAAAGCGATAACCACTCCCCTGTCATCGATTCCACAATAACTTGACCGTGAGAATCATCGGTAAACCGATAAATAATCACTCGATCCGTGTTCAGTAGTTGACGAACTTCTCGTACAATCGTTTGTAGGGTAGTTTTCAGATCAAGAGTACTGCGAATTTGGTTGGTGACTCGCTGTAGCGCCCGCCCTTGCTCTAGAGATTGTTGTAACTTCGCTGTGCGTTCAGCCACTTGGCATTCTAAGTTACTATTTAGGGCTTGTACTTGAGCATAGAGTTTATATTGTTCGATCGCCATGGCAAAATGATGACCGAGTGCGATCGCCAGTTCAATGTCGTAATTCGTCCACGGTTGAGCTTGATTCCGTTTGACTTCTCGCCACTGTTCAAAGGATTGGCGGGGACTACGTTGTTTTTCATTGGTGTTAAACTCTCCCGCCCACAAAATTTCTTGCACCACTTGGGAACGAAAAATACTTAGATAACCCAAGAATGAGGAGCGATAATACAAGGGTATGACTAACCACCCGCGAATGGGAGTCCCATCAAAGGCTGGAGCCAGACTCGCCAACTCGGAGACTTGATGCAAATCGTTGACGATGAGTGGCTGACAACCGACAGGAGTCGAAGTGGATTCAGATGAGCCATTAGCCGTGTCAACAGTTCTATCCCCGGTTACCCATTGGACAAACACAGGATGCTCTTCCAGTGTCGTCGGACTATCTCCCTCTTCCAGGGTAGGTTGTGTTCCCCATATCAGACACTCCGCCCTCGAATTCACCCGATCTGGGGCGATATAGAGTCTACCTCCCCAACTTGATAGAGCGCTAACCGTTTCTTGTAATGCAGCTTGGAGTTGAATTGTGGGTAACGAATGCAGCAAGGTAGAGACACGATTAATCGTCGCTTCGATCTGATGCTGCTGACGGGTTTGGGATAAGAGATTAGACTGAGCAATGGCAATAGACACCTGATCCACCACTGATTGGACAATCTGCAATTCCCGTTGGCTAATGCTACGGGGTGTGACGTGATGAGAGACTAACAGTCCCCAGAGTCGTTTCTGAGACCGTTGAGCCTGGATATCATAATGGACAATGGGTAAAACCATGGAAGACTGGACACCCATTGCTCGTAAATACTTGACATGACAAGCATCGACAGGACGATAGTGAATCGGTTGCGGGGTGGAGCGATTCTCCGTTTCTGAGGGTTCTAAGGGTGATAAACCAATTAGTCCCTCGGAAACATCCACAATGGAACGCAAGCGCTCGGTGAGGTACAATTGACGGGCTTGTTCGGGAATATCATCGGCGGGGAAGTTTAATCCGTTGAGAGAAGACAGTCGATTGGTGTTGACTGATTCAGCTATCACCTGTCCACCACCCGACGGATTAAAGCGGTAAACCATGACGCGATCGGTTCCTAGCAACGATCGCACTTCTGCAACTGTGGCATTTAAAATCTCTTGTAATTCTAAGGATTGGCGAATCCGATTCGTGATCCGGCGCAACACGTCTTCTTGATCGAGTTCTGGTTGTAACACTGTCCTACTCCTATGAAACACTCTCTGATTCTGGGTTAGGGGGCAATCCAAGTTACGAATCAGATGTTTAGCCCGATGCACCGACTTCGCAAATCTGTGTGAATATACTTTGTGAATATACTTATTAATAGTTTAAGGATTCTTTGGTCTGAAATCAGTTTTCACAAAGAAAGGGCGGGAGGATGGAAGCTCCCGCATTTTAATCGGGGCTTGATACCGACGCGGCTTTCTTGATTCGCCGTGCTATACTGAGGATCAGCGAATCAGACGGTAAATGTGATTCTACCGTTTCCTCTGAATCACCTGAAAGCGCAAGAGTATGCGCCTGTTTCAGATTTACCGATCCACGAGTTTGCAGTTCGCCTGTGCTAAATGCTGTCGGATATGTTGACGAACATTCATCAGCATTTTTCCCAAATGATTCTCACCGGTTTGATCCTCACCACATCCCCAGTAGTAATCTGTGGGAGAATCTTCAACAATCACTTCTTCTCCGGTGTTCAGCAGGATTTGCTGAATATCAGGATGGGTCAGAAATTTGGTCAAAACCCCTCGCCACATAATCTGTTGTTTGACCTGTTCCCAATCAGGACGATGGTGGCGGGTGCGATCGCGTCCGAGGAGGGCGGCTTCTGTTGGTGTTGCCACATTTTTGATTGTCCTGATCAAGGCTTCGTCTGTCGTCCCGACGAACTTGTGCGCCTGATAGTAATGCTCAACGGTTTGCCAACACCAGCCATCGATCTGGATCGGGTGGGGAGAGAAGTTGGAAAAGCAGCCATAGGGTTCCTCAACCTTATAAAAGTAAATTGTCATGGCAAAACTGTCAAACTATTTCGCTGGGCAAAAAGCCTCGTCTGATGACGAGTCATGGTTTCGGGTGCGGCGTTGGAAAGGATGTCCTGTTAAGCCCACCCCAGATTTAAGGGTTTAGTTATCTAGTCCTTTTTATTAGTCAACCGACGGCTGATTGACATCTAAATCTTATAGTAGCGATCACGAGGCGTTTACTTACAAGGAGGCAGATGAGGAGAGGGGAAGCTAATGCAGCTCGGCGGAAATACTTGAGCAGCTTCGTATCTGCGGGGGAGCAGGGGAGCAGGGAAAGTTTATGGCGTGAGGTGAATCGCCAGACCCGCTAAAACAATAGCAGCCTGACCTGACTCATCTAAGGAATCTCCTCTTGCTATCACTAGCCTAAACAGAGTTGCACTGAACTACTACTCTTGAGTGGTCTTCAGTTGCATTGCTCCCAACAAGTTAATTGAGGAAATATTAGCGGCTATGGTTGGGCTGCTATTGTTCAGTTGGATCGTTTCACTATCTGATGTGGCAGATATTACTGATACAAGCGAAATAAGATGGATAGTTATTTTACCTCCTGAACTCAACAGTGAACGGAAGTGTAATATCTGTCACTGGAAGCTTTCTTGCTTGCTTCAATTTTTAATGTATCACTGTTCCGGACAATGGTGTCAAAATGATAAACTAATTTACCTTCCGTTAAAATTTGTAATGTAATGGGGGGAATGTCGAAAAAAAAAAGAGTCACTTGCGCGACTCTCTTGATTATCAGGGTGCATCTACATATCAAACTATAGCACTTTAGGGATGAGGGGTGTAACCCCCTATTTTACCCGCCAAAGCCATGAAATAGTGCTGAAACCTAATCTATAAAAGGGTTTCAGAGAAAAATGGATAAAAAAGCAGCGCTCATTTTGTTACAAAAATTAACTAAGATAGAAGAAATAGTCACCCTGAACCGGGAACCATGCAAACAGTTACCCCACCATCAACCCGTAAAGCCTGGGCAAAGGCGATCGCTCAACCCGCCACTGAATTTCCCCTCACCCCCTTACCGATTCCTGACAGGTGTAGGTTTTTTACCTTAGGGTGGGGACAAGACAAGGAGGACAA
>CAZNNK010000480.1:0-5632 GCA_964574085.1 uncultured Coleofasciculus sp. | reverse complement strand
ACCCCCTTTTTGCCTTGGCGACTAGAAGTCGCAGCTACACAAACAAAGTCCGCCTACGCGGACTAGACTATTTCGTCCGACTAAGCTGTTCGGCATTTAAACCTTAATGTCAATAATGGCGAAAGCCTTGTAGTGCGAGCATCTTGCTCGCTACTAATACCCAATTTAAATACATGACAGCTTACTGACAGCAACGATTACTGACAAGGCGTAAGTTGAGCCAAGCGCAAGGCAATTTCATCAATCGCCCCTACTAATACCTGTCCCGACTGAGACGGTTGATTGACCACAATGCTAAACAAAATTTTCCCATAGTAAGGATGATCCAAATACCCAGACAGACTTCTTACTCCTCGTAATGTCCCCGTTTTTGCCCGAATTCTGCCTTGAGTTTCAGGCAATCGCAAGCGATTTCTCAGTGTCCCATTTACCCCGGCAACGGGTAAGGAACGATAAAATAAATCATTCCCTTTGGCATACATCATCGCCTTCAATGTCGCGATTAATGCTTGCGGTGTGGCTACATTCTGCCGGGATAAACCTGACCCATCAACCTGTCGAAAACCATTGGGGTCAACGCCTAAAGGTGCTAAAATCTGCTTCACAGCAGAGGGTCCACCAATGTAACGCAGGAGGCTATCCGCATAGCTGTTACTGCTTCTCTGGTTAGTGACTGTCACCCATTCATCTAACGACTTTGATCGAATTAAGGCTCGCGAATCCAGCCGTTGTAAAGCGGCGGCGGTGGTGAAGAGTTTGTTATTGGAGGCTGGGATGAGAAATTGATTGGCGTTGTGGCTGTAGGAAATCGCCGGATTCGATACCGATTCCACCACAATCCCCCATTTGCCCCCCGCTAAATTGGGACGATTAATGATTGAGTCAATATACAGTCCCAAAAAATCGGGACAAACGCCACTTGTTCGACGTTCTGGAGGCGGAACAAAAATTTCAATCGAATCGGCGCTTTTGGTTAAATTAGCCGCCGTTGTCGCCCTCGCGATGCTGGGAGTCATGACATTCCCCATCGCCATCACACCGACGGTGAGCATGGCTAGGGATTGCTTCTGCCAAGGATTCATTAGTTTCATCGTCTGCAAGTCTTTACAATCTGGGCATCATTTTGAGAACATCAGCAAAGCGCGATCGCTAATTGAGCAAGATACCATGATGCGGGTCATTGCGGCGCGATAAGTCAGCTCTCTGATCAGAAGGCACAGACGTAGCATACTACGTTTCTACACCACTCCATCAATTGTCGGGAAGTTATCCCTGAACACTGAACACCTTAGATCCCTGGGGACAGGGATTATGTTCCCGTCATTTTGATTTCTGTGGTTGTTTTACTGGCTCAAAACGCTGTCCTCAGGAGAGTTTGCCATTTTTCCAGGGAATGTTCAATTAAAGATTGCATCCTCAAAAAGATGCCATTCCCAGCATCGCCATAAACGCCCAATAGGAAATCCAGCCACTGACTAGAATCATCACCGGAACCAATAACGCGGCTGTCTTTTCCGAGAAATTCGCGATCTGTGTGCAACCACTGTACAGCGTCAGCACCGTGTAGCAGCTAGTGAATACAGAGATCATCACCATGAGTTGACTTGGCAAATTGGACGAAATCCCATTAGCGATCGCTAAAATAGTTAATGGCATCAGTGTCGCCCCAGCCAGGAAACTATCCCCCGCCATACTACCAGGATGACGCCGGATTAATCGCGCGATCGCACTCATCGCTGCTAGGATGATAAACGGGATCATCCCCACGCCAATTAACGGAACCAGGGAGACAGACACCACATCGCGCCACCCTGTATAAATACCCCAGACGAAACAAGCATCAAAAATCACCGCCAATATGAATCCAACTACCATAGCGCGTTGAGCTTCAAGACGGGCAAAACTGGGTAAAAGTCCCCCCATGGGATTGAGTAAAAAGGACTTGATAGTAAATAGTGTGTCTCCCAGTAGCCCCTTAAGATAACGGATCGGATTTCCTGTCTTGAAACCTCTCCGTTTTCCCGGTTTCTGTTGCAGGGTTCGCAACATTTCTTGAACTAACTGATACCCCGTTTTATCCCCTTGTTCACGTAACAATTGTGCCGCTTGCTGCAAATCCGCGATCGCGCCTTCATCTTCTTGCAAATCTTTATGGGCTAAACCTCGCTGATAATACGCTTTTGCATGCTTTGGATCATAGCCTATCGCTTGAGTATAGGCATCAATCGCCGCTTGAGTATACCCTAGTCGATACCGCGCTCTCCCTTGGTAATAATAAGCTGGGGCAAACTGAGAATTAATCCTCAATGCTTGATTACAATCTTGCAGCGTTTCCCTAGCATTTCCTAGCTTATAATACGCTGCACCCCGTTCCACGTAGGCTTCCACAAAGTTAGGATTTCGGGAAATCGCTTGATTACAATCCTTAACCGCCCCCTGATAATTTTTTGCCAACGCCTTACTAACAGCACGCACATAGAAATCTTGAGCCGTCGTTGACTCGGTTTTCGGCGGATTGGGCTGCGGTTGAACCTCTCGGTCATACTGACGCCGCTTTCCCCCATCCGAAAGCACCTGATACGCCTCACAAATTGCTCTAAATCGCTCTGTGGCCTCTGGATTATTCGGATGTAAATCTGGATGGTATTGACGCACGAGACGGCGATAGGCTTTTTTAATCTCCTGTTGGGTTGCACCGGGAGAAACCTCCAGAATTTTATAGTAATTACGAGAATCCTGCATCTGATTTTGTCGAGACGTACCCTAGCACGTCTGTCATAAAATGGCGTATTTAATGGGTAACTTTACTACTGATATCGTTTCCGGTTATTTATCCAATTCTATAAAATATTCATTCAAATCCGCTAATTTCCTCTGCGCCCTCTGCGTAAACCTCTGCGTCCCTCTGCGTTAAAACAACATAATTCCGTAACCAATTTTACTGACAAGGGCGCAAGCCTTGCGCCCCTACCGTTGGATTTAATTAACAACGCCAGAATGACCCTGAATTTCACCAATCGGTTCAAATCGTCCCTCTAAATACTTACTGAGAAACTCTTCGGCGATCGCGAAAAAGTGCAGGCGGTTCTCTGGACGGGCAAATCCATGACCTTCATCGGTATAAAGGGCGTATTCAACGGGTTTATTTGCCTTTCGCATTGCTTCGACAATTTGTTCACTTTCGGCTTGTTTTACCCGTGGATCATTCGCCCCTTGACCAATCAGTAAGGGTTTCTGAATCCGGTCAATAAAAAACAAAGGCGATCGCGCTTTCAGAAACTCCTCCTCTGTCTCCAAATCCCCTAAACGATGAGCAAACATGGCTTTCATGGGTGCCCAGTAGGGGGGAATACTTTGCATTAACGTCACTAAGTTACTCGGACCGACAATATCCACGCCTGCTGCAAATACTTCTGGGGTAAAAGCTAATCCCACTAATGTGGCATATCCACCATACGAACCCCCCATAATTGCCACCTTATTCCGATCCGCAATCCCTTGGTCTACAATCCAATTGACGGCATCAATTAAATCATCATGCATTGTTGCCGCCCATTCACGATTCCCGGCATTTAAGAACGCCTTCCCGTAACCTGTAGACCCCCGGAAATTGACTTGTAGCACCGCATAACCCCGGTTAGCCAACCATTGCACCGTTGGACTATACCCCCAAGTATCTCGCGCCCAAGGTCCACCGTGAACTAAAAGCACCGTGGGTAAATTTTTTGCCTCAAGTCCCACAGGCGTGGTAAGATAGCCGTGAATCGTTAAACCATCCCGCGCTTGGTAGGAAATGGGGTGCATTGAAGCGAGTTGCAACGTTTCTAGTTCAGGTTGATTGCTAAATAGCAAGGAGTGGCTCTTAGCATCACGATTGTACACATAATAATAAACTGGACCATCATCGGTGGCGTAGCCAACCAACCAAGTATCATCAGCTAACGTGCGATTAGTAATGGCAAATTCACCCTCTCGGATTTGCGCGATCGCATTAAAATCATCGGCAATACTGTCATCAAGGATTTGCCATTCCACTTTATCCTTATAAAAGGACACCGCCTGAATCCGGCGCTGAGTTGGATGGATAACCACACCACCGATATCATACTGTTCATCAGCCGCCATAACTGTTTCTTGGCGGGAGGCTAAATCTAAAGCAATTAACCGTTGGGTATTAGCATCATGAGATCCACTAATATACAGGGTTTTGCCATCCTGAGAAAAGGTTACGGCTGATCCTTCATCATCGGGTCCCCAGTGGCGTAATAATTCAAAGGATTTATCGGGAGTCTCGCGGAATAACAGATCAGAACCGCCATCTGGCGTCGCTGCAATCGCCGCCCGAATCTGGAATTGAGCATCAGCCACCCAACTAACGATATTACCCGGGTTATCGGTATCGAACTCCACTGCCCCATTATTCAGATTAACCCGATACACATCAAATTTTTGGCGATCGTTGAGATTCATTCCCACCAAGATTTGATCCGGAAATTCTGGATCAAGGTCAATGGGTTGGGCTTTCACGCCTTGGAAGGGAGTTAAATCGCGCACTAACTTAGATTGAACATTCACCAAGTAGAGGTGAAAGTTTTCGTCGCCGTCTGAATCTTGCAGATAAATAAGCTGGTTAGGATTGTATGTCCAGACATAAAGGCGAATCCCCCGTTTTTGATCCGCCGTTAGCGGCTGATCATCATCTTCTCCCACGGTTCGCAACCAGACTTGCAACACATTCTTCTCATCTGGGGCGATATACGCCAAATACTTCCCATCAGGAGATAGCTGAGGGCGAGTGCGATCGGGATTCCCGAATAGGGTTTCACGGGGAATTAAGGGAGGTAGTGCTTGGGATACGGAAGACGTTGTTGCTGTTGCCATTTGAGTTTACGGGTTCAATTGGTTTGGTTGTCTTAAGAGACACTGTAACGAATCTGGCATGTTAGAAGCTACTTACGGGTTTGTAGTTGCGCTTGTAGTTGCGCTTTAGCGCCATAAACTTCACATCGCCACAACAAACGCTTCAGGAGTGTAAACAAAGGGCGCACGTCGGTTTAGCCAAAGGGCGCACGCCAGTTTAGCCAAAGGGCGCACGTCAATTCAAGGTTGCTATTTAAATCTTTATTGTTTGCCATTTTAAAGGTATCAGCTTAGTAATCCCAGTTCGCGAACCCAAATAAATTGTCGGGGCGGGTTGAGCCGCTTAATTCTGGTATCTACCGATAACGTATCAACTTGCACCCGCCCTTCATCATAGATTGGCTGTGGACTATGTGTTAGAACTAGAGGAATATCGCCTGCCCAATCGAGTCCATGGAACTGTTGCGATCGCAAAACCGAATCAATACATTAATGTCTCGCTTTGTCACTCAGATCAAGGGGGCTACAGCGATGACACGAACAGATATTAATAAGGTAGCGGAAACGTTACTAATTCCTCTATTCTCTGAAGTATACGGTTATACCCATCTCCAAAATCTGAATTATACAGAAGGGAGTAACTATCCAGGAATCGATTTGGGGGATGAGACAGCAAGAGTGGCGTTTCAAATCACCTCAACATCCAACAGTGAGAAGATTAAAAAGACCCTGCGGAAGTTTGTTGAGTACAAGTTGTATGAGAAGTATGACA
>CAZNNK010000479.1:5258-5654 GCA_964574085.1 uncultured Coleofasciculus sp. | reverse complement strand
TCGGGCGCACTGACGTGCGCCCCAACGGTTTCCGGGTTAATGGTTATTCATATTGCCAAGGGTGTGCCACGCCACTACAATTGACTGGTTATTTTCATCATTCATAATTTAATGAAAGATAGCCCTCTAAAATTACTGCTGATTTCTAGTCCAGTGGGTCCGTTGGGTCCGGGATTGACGGGCGGTGTTGAATTAACCTTGCGGAATGTTGCCAGCGATTTAGTCAGACGTGGGCATCAGGTGACTATTGTAGCCACCCAAGGGTCTACGGGTTGGGGTATACCCCTGGTGGAAATTAGCGGAACGGTGCAAACTAGCGCTCAAACGCAAACCCGAGATACACCGATTATTATTCTCCCGTCTTCGGTTTTGGCAGGGTTTTGGGATTATGCACGG
>CAZNNK010000479.1:0-5248 GCA_964574085.1 uncultured Coleofasciculus sp. | reverse complement strand
GTGCAATTCGACTATGATTTAATTATCAACTTTGCCTATGATTGGCTACCCTTTTATGTAACCCCGTTTTTTAGTCGTCCCATCGCCCATTGGGTGACAATGAGTTCTATCTCCGATGCGATGGATGAGATTATTGAGCGAGTAGTGATGGCGTTTCCGGGAACAGTGGGCGTCTATTCCCAATCCCAGGCGGCTACATTTAGATTTGGCGATCGCTGTCGGTGTTTGGGTAGTGGTATTGATTTATCATGCTATAATTTTTGTCCAGAACCTGAACCGTGGTTGGGATGGATGGGGCGAATTGCCCCAGAAAAGGGGTTAGAGGATGCAGTGGCGGCGTCTCAGATAACAGGGATTCCCCTGAAAATTATGGGAGTACTGCAAAATCAGGACTATTGGCAACAGATTTTGCGGGATTACCCAGAGGCGCCAATTCATTATCTAGGGTTTTTCTCGACGAGTGAATTGCAGCAGCAATTACGCCAATGTCGGGGATTACTGATGACGCCGCGTTGGGTGGAAGCCTTTGGCAATGTGGCAATAGAAGCCCTCGCCTGTGGTGTTCCGGTGATTGCGTACCGTCGCGGTGGACCGGCGGAAATTGTCGAGGAGGGGAAAACGGGGTTTTTGGTGGAACCGGATTCGGTAGCGGGATTAGTTGAGGCGATTAACCGATTGGATAGGATTAACCGCCATACCTGTCGTCAACAAGCCGAAGCCAAATACTCAACCCAGGCGATGGGCAATCGTGTAGAACAGTGGTTGTACGATATTTTGAGTTCGTAGTTGCGCTTTAGCGCTATAAACCTGAAGGGGTGACAAGCAACTCAAAAGCTTTTTGTGTTCATGAACAGGGCGATCGCGAGTAAGTTACTCAGATCCGTTAATCGCTCTATTGTCGGCTGATCCCAATGGCGTGGGGTTATGCATTGATGGACACACAGTCCCCCTAATCGTTGACCGTGACTGATTAAGGGTACAATTAAAACGGCTTTGGCTTTTAACGGAGTCAGTTGCGCGATCGCAACATCTGAGAGTTCGGTTTGCTCAATATCCTCAATCGCCACAATTTGCCCCTGTTGGTACACTGTTTTATAATCTTCCTCTAAACCGGGATCGGCAAGGCAAAGTTCTAATACCGAAGGATATCCGGGGGCGACGGATTCCACAATCGATTGATCCCCTAAGGTATAAAGGATAACTCGTTCAACGGCTAACTGAACTCGCAGCTTCGCCACGGTTAAATCCAGCAGCGTTAACACAGGAGTAGACTTACACAAGCGTTGGAGAATCTGTGCAAATAAAGCATCCCACTGTTGTAAACGCTGTAATTGCTGGGTAGCTTGTTCCGCCTGTATTAAAGCTTGAGCCGCCGCCAAGAGACGCCGTACTCGTTGGGAGAGAACCGCCCAATAGATGGGTTTGGTGACATAATCCGTTGCACCTACTTCAAAAGCACGATCCACAGAATCTTGATCATCCAGAACCGTAATCATTAAAATCGGGATGCGATCGCCTCCGGGTAGAGAACGCAAACGCTGACAGCAGGTAAAGCCATCTAATCCCGGCATAACTGCATCCAACAATACCATGTCTGGCTGATAATGCAGATATTCGCTCAGACATTGCTCCCCATCCTTCGCTTCCACAACGCCATATCCTTCTTCTGTCATCGCTAAATTGAGTAATGAGCGCATGGAACGATCATCATCAACGATGAGGATTAAAGGTTGATCAGGCTGAAAATCCATAGTAGGAGGGTAGGTGAAAGAATGATTTTGCCGTAGGGGCTTGGTTACCAAGCCCCTACTATGTTTGTGTCGCCACGATTTTAATCGCCCGATAGTCTGATTAGGGAATGGGAATTGGAGATTTTGACACCTGTTTAATTAAAGCAGTTTTCACCTTCTCATACTCTACCTCGACCTGAACCCGTTGCTTCGCAGGGACTTCAGTTATACCCGCATTTGCCAAGGCTTCCAACTCCTTGCACATAAGGGAAAGAGTAACAGCACCCAGATTCGCACTACTCGAACGGAGACTATGAGCCGCCTGTCTTAGCGCCTCTGCGTCTTGGGTTGCGATCGCGGATTGAATGGCTTGAAGTCGTTCGGGTGCATCGTCTAAATACTCTCCTACAATTTTATCCAAGACAATATGGGCTTTTGCTCCCGCTAATTTCTGTAAGGATTGCCATACCTTGGTATCTAATACCTCCAACTCCGTATCATTCAATGTTTGCGGCAAAGGAAAAACGCCTTTCTTGTCCCCCTTATCTCCCTCTTCTTCTATATTTAACCCCCCATTACTATCCGATAGGTTTTGCAACGCCTGAAGCAGTTTTGGCAACTCAATCGGTTTAGTCATATAGTCATCCATTCCCGCCGCCAAGCACTGTTCTCGATCGCCCCGCCGAGCATAAGCTGTAAGCGCAATAATCCGAGGACGTTCGCCAGCAGCCCACTGCTCACATATCTGGCGAGTCGCGGTTAAACCATCCATTTCTGGCATTTCCACATCCATAAACACGACATCATAAGACTGGCTATGCAAAGCCTGTAACACCTCTGCACCGTTACTCACGACATCAGCCTGATAGCCTAATTTCTTTAGCAAAAGTACGGCAAACTTCTGATTCACCCGATTGTCTTCCGCTAGTAAAATCCGTGTTTTATGGCTTTTTGGTAAAGATGTGGTTTGCATTGGGTTATGTCTGTTAGGTTGGCTTATTTCTGTCTCTTATTTATTGTGTAGGTAAGGAGCCTGTTGAGATATACGCCAGATTGCCGAATTCTCCATGGCAAATCGACGTAATTTTTGTTGACATTTGTCTCAACCTGACGAATAAGTTGTTCAGGACTACTGATTTAGAGTGTATTTCCGAGTTGAGTTCGCCACATCACCCCTAAAAGTTGATTTGGATCACTGATTTTCTGTGTACTGATCCGTAACCTATCATGCATTTAAATTGACATTAAGGTTTAAAAATTCCGGACACATTAAACCTTCTATCCTCTGCCTTTTTCTAGGCTCTAATCCATATCCAGAAGATGCTGACCCGATTGTTGTAACTGCTGCCAAAGGTCTTGAATTTGATCATAAGCCTGTTCCGGAGGCAATTTTCCGGAGGTTTGTAGGTTGCAGATGGTGGTCACTCGCTGAGCAAATTCTTGTAAATTGGCATTAAAGACCAGATAGTCCGGTTTTATCTGACCATGGTAGCGACAACGAGGATATAAAAAATTTAGGCGATCGCTCATTTAGGGCTTCTCCCAGATTCTTGAAATTTTCTTTCTGTCTATTAAAACTCCTATTATTAATCAAAAACCTGGATATTGACCAATCGTTGTGAACATTTCTTGACAGAAAATTTCTTGGGTTAGTTCATATTCAAGATGACGGTAGCAATGAAGCCCGGATTCATCTGCCTAAAAAAATAGGTAGTTTTGTAGCTTATGTTACTGCTGATAGGGGCATAAGCCTAGTCTGCCAAACTCTATCTTAAAGAAGAGGAGATATTCAAACGCCTGAGTAACTATAAAATTAAGACCTTCTATTGTCGTCACAGTCAGGTTTCCATGCCTTCAGAAAACACTACCGCCACTCCTGATCAAGCGAATACTCATGTTGATAATGGCAATCAGCAACAGAGACAGGATAACCAAGCAACTGCCAAAAAATCACCACAACAACCTGAAGCTGACCAAGAAGATTTAGATGAGAACAAATCCCCCCAGTCTTCTCAGCTCAAAACCAAGTTAAAAAAAGCATGGTGGCTGATTCCCCTGGTGGGGTTAGTGCTGGCGATTGGTGGTGTATCGGTGATGCGCCTGTCGCCTAAGGATGAAGAAGCCGCTACTACCACTCAACCTTCCCCCTTACCCGTGCGGGTTACCCCAGCCCAATTAGAATCGATTCGCGCTTGGGTATCCAGTGAAGGGAATGTCCGGGCGACTCGATTTAAACATCTAACCTTTGACGTAGATGGCGACGTAACCTATATTGCCAACCGGGAAGGGGGGCGACAATTACGAGAAGGCGATCGCGTACAAAAAGGGGAACTGCTTGCCCGAATTGATGATCGGGAACTCCAAGCCCAGGTGAGTCAAGCACAAGCGGCTGTCGCCGAGGCGCAAGAACAGAAAAGCGTCGCCGCCGCTAATCTCGCCCAAGCCCAAGCACAAGTCGCCCAGGCGCATTCTCAGGTGAGCCAAGCCCAAGCCCAATTAGCCAAGGCGCGATCCAATCGGGATCTGGCGCAAAGTCAACTCGAACGCTATCGACTCCTTTATAACCAGGGCGTGATTCCCGCCAGTGAATTTGATACCCGCCAGAATACACTCCAAGACGCCCAAGCCCAAATTCAAGCCGCCCAAGCCCAAGTTCAAGCCGCCCAAGATCAAGTTCAAGCCGCCCAAGCCCAAGTTCAAGCCACCAGAGAACAGGTGGAAGCCGCCGAAACAGGCATTACCACAGCTCGCGCCCAACTGACTCAGGCGAAGGTTGACTTAGAAGGTACTCGACTTTACGCCCCCTTTGATGGTGTTGTCGCCTATCTGAATATTCGCGAAAACGAATACTATACTCCTCAACTCGTCTCCACCCAACTGGCAGGAGATTATCAAGGCATTTTAGAGCGAGTACCGATTGTCGTCATCGATCCCAGCCAATTTGAAGTCATTGCCGACTTCCCCGCCTCCAGCGGACAGCAGATTCGTCCCGGTCAACCTGCCTACATTGTCTCAGAACTGGAGCGCTCCGGTGAACATCCCAAGCAAACCATTATTGAAAGGGCGCGTGCGAAAGGAGAAGTATTTGCCGTCAACCCCGCCGTTAGTCCAGGGGGGCGATCGATTCAAGTCACCATTCGGATTACGGACACCACAACTAACCTACAACACGGAGAACAGGTTTCAGCTTGGATTGCTGTGGAAGACGAGGACAATACAGTTGTTGCTCCCCTCGATGCCTTTGTTTATCGTGATCAAGACCCCTATGTCTTTGTCGTCAATCCAGAAGAAGGAATCGTGGATCAGCGTCAAATTGTACCCGGAATTACAGGCATTCAGCGGCGAGAAATTGAGAGCGGTGTTTCCCCTGGAGAACTGTTAGTCACTGAAGGACAAAATCGTTTAGTAGATGGCACACCTGTCGAGATTATTGAACGCAATTAATAGGAGTGATGAGGGAGCAGAGGGAGCAGAGGGAGCAGAGGGAGATGGGAGACAAAATTTCTATAGCCTATTAC
>CAZNNK010000478.1:0-5658 GCA_964574085.1 uncultured Coleofasciculus sp. | reverse complement strand
AGCTACCCAAAAGGTGTAATCATCACGTATTACATTATGAAGTGCGGAGTCTGGGTTCTATTGCCACAAAGTTGGGTGCTAATGAAACTCGCCAACTATTTGTTGTGTCTAAAAATCGCCAAGTTAGTTGAGGTGCAGTTTGCACAATATCTGGGGAACCCAAAACTAAACCCTGAGTCTGTTCCAAATGTAGGATAGGATATGTTTCTCGAATTGCCTCTTGAAATGAACCTACAAACTCTTTTTTCTCAATCGAAAGAATAGGTGGAAAGCGCACCTGTGCAATCACTCGCACCAAAGGTGCATCTTTCAACGGTACTTCTTGAGGTGGTTGTGCAATGAGTGGATTGGTATTGACCACTTTCTACATCCTTTTTGGGACTTGAGCGAGAAATTGGGCATAGATTCAGATATGAGAGATACTACGCCTATCGCTATCGTAAAGCAAAAGTGTGAAGTCGAGTGTGAAGTTTAAGAAATGTAAACTTAATGGGTGTCATGGGGCACTATTGAATGATCGCCTGCACCCGTTAAAAATAGACGGCTGCGATCGCACGCCCTATAATTGCCAGTAAAACTCAGGATCAACAGACATGCTTGCCAGGGTTTGGAGTGCTTCGCTAGTCGGCATCGATGCGGTGAAAGTCGGTGTGGAAATCGATGTATCAGGCGGACTACCGGGAATTGTTGTCGTGGGATTACCCGATACCGCCGTCCAAGAATCGCGAGAACGGGTGAGGGCGGCGTTGAAAAATGCTGGGTTTGTTTTCCCGATGCGGAAAATTGTGATTAATCTCACCCCCGCCGACTTACGCAAAGAAGGACCCAGCTTTGATTTACCCATCAGTGTCGGGATTCTCGCCGCCTCACAGCAAGTCAATCCGGAATTATTAGGGGATTATCTATTTTTAGGCGAAGTCTCCCTCGATGGCAATTTACGCCCCGTTGCTGGTATTTTACCCATCGCCGCCGCCGCCCAAAGTTTGGGGATTTCCGGGTTAGTCGTACCCGCCGATAATGCCCAAGAAGCCGCCGTGGTGCGTGGACTGGCGGTTTATGGATTCCATCATCTGGCTGATGTGGCAGATTTTTTGAACCAACCGGAACGCTATTCCCCGGTAACCATGGATGAATTACCCCAATCATCCCCCTCCCAGTTTACAGGCGGAAACTTAAACGAAGTCAAAGGTCAATCCCATGCACGGCGGGCGTTGGAAATAGCGGCGGCTGGGGGTCATAATTTAATTTTCGTTGGTCCTCCGGGAAGTGGTAAAACCATGCTAGCGCGACGATTACCCGGAATTTTACCGCCTTTAAGTTTTGAAGAAGCCCTAGAAGTCACCCAAATTTATTCTGTAGCTGGATTACTCAAAGATAAAGGTAGACTAATCAGACATCGCCCCTTCCGCAGTCCCCACCATTCCGCATCAGGTCCATCATTAGTTGGAGGGGGGAGTTTTCCTCGTCCCGGAGAAATTTCCTTGGCGCACCGAGGGGTATTATTTCTGGATGAGTTAACTGAATTTAAGCGCAATGTATTGGAATTTTTGCGTCAACCCCTAGAAGATGGCTATGTGACCATTTCTCGTACCCGACAATCCGTCCTATTTCCGGCACAATTTACCTTAGTTGCCAGTACCAATCCCTGTCCCTGTGGTTACTTTGGCGATACGCTGCAACCCTGCACCTGTTCAGCGCGACAACGGGAGAACTATTGGGCAAAACTTTCGGGTCCGCTAATGGATCGAATAGACTTACAAGTCGCCGTGAATCGCCTCAAACCCGAAGAAATCACCCGACAACCCCAAAGTGAGGCGTCAGAAGCTGTAAGAGAGCGAGTAACAGTAGCCCGCGATCGCGCCCGTCATCGCTTCAACTCAGAACCCTCCCTGCGCTGCAATGCCCAGATGCAAAGTTGTCATTTGAGACAATGGTGTCATTTAGATGATAGTAGTCGCCATCTATTAGAAGGGGCAATTCGCAAACTTGGACTATCTGCCCGGGCAAGCGATCGCATCCTTAAAGTTGCCCGCACGATTGCCGATTTATCGGGGGCTGAGACATTACAAACGGCACACATTGCCGAAGCGATCCAATATCGTACTATTGATCGCATGCAGTAACACAGATTACACAGATTACAATGACACTTTCCAGCAGACTGAATAGTGAATAACACAGATTGACACAGAGAACTAAATAATCTCCCCGACAATCTAATCCCCCATAGGGAATGCTTAAGCGGCTGGCATATCTCTGGTAGCCACCACATCCGCCCCTGTTTCCAAGGCATTCGCCAGAATCACATCACCCATTTTCACAGGTGCAGTTAGTTTCACTTGACGCAGCGTTTGGCACAATTCCTGCATTTTTTCTTTAGGAATAGCCATATTGGTTTTCACCGGAAGCCTAGCCCAACGCCCTTGTTCTACCTGGACAGTGGTGGTTACCATACGGCGAGGTTCGGTATGTTCTTGTTTCGCATACTCTTGTCCCCGTTTGCAGTTAAAACCCCGCACTTCGACAATTTTATTGTCTTCATCTTCAACTTCTAAACGGCAACCTAGGGGACAGCCAATACAAAGGTAATGAGTAATTGTGGTCATAATAAATACCTGGTGATTGCTGATTGTTTATATCATGTCCGGTTGAATACTTACACCATTGGTGGAGAAAGGCTCCAGGACAGATGGCAGAAGGGAAAGAAGAAGGTTGCCAGGGAGAAGTAAATGATAACTGACGATAAGGACGTGATATGACTAGAGAATCCTTCGCCACCCTTGAGGGAACCTGCTTTGTAGGGGCGGGTTTAGGGACTTTCTTTTGGTTCATGATGGTAACGTTGGTACGAAACCCGCCCTGACTCAATGTTGAGTTCACTCGCCCATCTTCCAGATGCTTCTGTCATCACGTCTGGAACATCGCGCCCCATCTTCCCCATCTCCCCCGTACCTTACTCTCCTAATCCTCACAGGGCAAAACATCTACCCGCAAGGTATCCCCGTGGAAGTTCTCCAAAAACCGAGGACGCACTTTGAGATTAACCATCTCTGCGGGGACGACATAGCGCAGTTTTTTCTCATACACGTCACCTAAACGCAATACGCTTTTCTCTAAGGGACGCTTGACTCGCATATAAACTGTATGATCTCGGTCCGTGGAAATCGTATGAGGAACGCAGTAGCGCACATTTTCCCCCGGAACGAGGCGAATATTATCCCCCGGCGGGCGTTGTTCGGTGACGTAAGCCCCCGCATTACTGCCGGCGAGAAAGGCTTCCTGGCTGACAAAATCAACTAAGTCGTGAATATGGACAACATTCCCACAAGCAAAGATCCCATCCATGGAGGTTTCCATCATGCTGTTTACCACCGGACCGCTGGTGACGGGATCAATCTGGAGTTTCAACTGTCGGGATAGTTCGTTTTCTGGAATCAAACCAATGGACAGCAGCAAAGTATCACAGGGAATATCCCAGCTTTTGTCTAAATTGGGGGTAAAGTGTTCATCAACAGGAGCAACGGTAACTTTTTCCACTCGATCTCTGCCATGGATATCCGCCACGGTTGTGGACAGGTGTAGGGGAATATCAAAGTCGTGCAGACATTGGACAATATTACGATTGAGTCCGTTGGCGTGAGGCATGATTTCGAACACACCTGCGACTTCTACCCCTTCCAAGGTCAATCGCCGCGCCATAATTAAGCCAATATCCCCAGAACCGAGAATCACCGCCCGATGTCCCGGCAGATAACCAATCATGTTGACAAATTTCTGGGCTAATCCGGCGGTCAAAACACCGGAGGCGCGAGTACCGGGAGTGCGAATGGCGCCGCGTGTACGTTCTCTGGCACCCATTGCCAGTACTGCCGCTTTAGTGGAAAGAACATGAACGCCTTGGCTACCGGACATGAGTTTAACTTGTTTGTCCGCATTAATATCCAGGATGTAAGCATCGCTGACAATATCAATGTCCGTTTCTAAGACTTGTTCCAAAAACCGCTGAGCATATTCTGGACCGGTGAGTTCTTCTTTAAAATGCTGGAGTCCAAAACCGGGATGGATACATTGCAACAGGATGCCGCCTGCTTCTTTCTCCCGGTCAGCAATCAGGATGCGATCTGCGCCGGCTTGTCTTGCGCCTAAGGCGGCTGCCATGCCCGCTGGACCGCCACCAACGACCACGACATCATATTCTTTTTTTAGGTGGCTGATTGTGTCTGTAATCATTTGGCTACCTCCTCCCGTTCCCGAACAATCCAAGTGTCGCCGCCACGTTTGGTAATTTGCGATAGCGGCTGGTCTAATTCTTGGGATAGCAGTTCCATACACCGTCCGGTACAGAATCCCCCTTGACAGCGCCCCATCCCAGCACGGGTACGAAATTTGATGCCGTCTAGGGTGCGTGCGCCCCGATGAATGGAATCCAAAATTTCACCTTCGGTAATTAATTCGCAGCGACAGACAATGCGACCATAGTGAGGATTGTCTTGGGTTAGGGCAATTTGTTCGTCTGTAGATAAGGAAACAAAATGGATGGGTTTGGGAATGGAGGGGATAAAATCATCCTTGGGTTGTAAGGGCAGTCCTTCGTCCCGTAAAATGTCTCCGACCATTTCAGCAATTGCCGGAGCCGCTGTGAGTCCGGGGGACTGGATACCTGCGACGTTAATAAAGCCTTTTTTGTCAGTTGAACCAATAATAAAGTCTTCAGTTTCCGTAACCGCCCGCAACCCAGCAAACTCCGCGATGCAATCCCTCGGGCTAATACCGGGAACGACTTGTCTGACCATCTGGAATACGGTTTGTCCTCCGGCGACGCTGGTGGTCAAGTCTTCCTTATCATCGACCATTTCCGCCGTGGGACCGACCATAATCGTGCCATCGTAGGTGGGGATGACGAGAATCCCTTTGGACACGGGAGTGGGACAGGGAAAAATCACCCGCTTAACTAAACCCATCAACCGCTTATCCAGGATATATTCTTCACCTTTACGAGGGCGAATGGTAAAGGGTTGTACCCCTGCCATTTGGGCGATACGGTCAGCCCAAAGTCCCGCCGCATTGATGATAAAGCGAGTCGGAAATTCGCCACGATTGGTTTTGATTGTCCAAATGTCGTCCGTTTGGTCAATGTCCTGCACCAAACTATCGGTCACCAGTTCCAAGCCATTCAAACAGGCATTTTCAATCAGAGCAAAACAGGCTTCGTAAGGATTGATCACACCTGTCGTCGGAGCATAGAGTCCAGCGATCGCGTCGGGATTGAGGCGGGGTTCTTCTCGCAATAAGCGTTCCTGATCCCACATTTCCAGACCAGGAACGCCTTTTTCTTCACCTTGTTGTTTGAGTTTCTCTAACGTGGGGAGTTGCTCCTCCGCTAGAGCGACAGTCAGTTCGCCAATGCGCTTGAACCCGAAACCTAGTTCATCACAGATGGTATCCCACATTTTATTCCCCAACCACTCTAGTTTCCCTTTCAGGGTGTTAGGGGAGCCGTGATGACCGCCGTGAATAATCCCACTGTTGGCTTTACTAGTTCCGAATCCGACTTCGCTTTCCTTCTCCAACAAAACAGCGCGGATAGGATAGCGCATTAACTCATGCGCGATCGTGCAACCAATTACGCCACCGCCAATGATCGCTACATCGTAAACC
>CAZNNK010000477.1:0-5670 GCA_964574085.1 uncultured Coleofasciculus sp. | reverse complement strand
ATAAATCGGTTCGCTCATGGCTGTTACTGTACCACACCGTGTTAGAAAGTGCTGTCAATGATGTGTCCTAACCACTATGGCGGTTGCTAAATTGTCTCAAAAGGGTAACAATACGATACCCAATCTCCGCTTTTGTTGATCCTTCGCTTCGTTCAAGAGAATGCTTTTGACTTAAAATAAGGTGTGCCGAGACACGACTGGCTACGGGCGAGCCAAGTTCTAATACTTCAAAACTCATCATTCAACCCAAACGATGAAATTTATCAATCCTAAAACTGACTACGCCTTCAAAAAAATATTTGGTTCTGCTGAAAGCAAAGATATTCTGATTAGTTTTCTCAATGCTTTGATTTATGATGGCAACTCGACCATTGAAGACCTAGAAATTATCAATCCCAACTTACCGCCCAAAATTGAAGGATTAAAAGACACGTACCTCGATGTCAAAGCCCAACTCAACAACGGCACCTTGGTGATCATCGAAATGCAAGTGCTGAATGTGCAATCCTTTGGCAAGATAGTCTTATTCAACGCCGCCAAAACCTATGCTTTTCAACTCCAAAAGGGAGAAGGCTACCGAATGCTTAAACCCGTTATCGCTCTAACCTTAACAGATTTTGAGATGTTCCCCCATCGCCATCAGTATACCTCTCGCTTCGTTTATCGAGAAGTATCCGATGGTTCCGTCTATCCGGAAAACGATATTGAACTGGTGTTCGTTGAATTGCCCAAGTTTACCAAAGACATCGAACAACTGGAAACCATTACCGATAAATGGATTTACTTTATTAAATCAGCACGGTCTCTCGATGAAGTTCCGACCAATATGGACAACATTCCGGAACTCCACCGAGCCTTTGAAATCGCCAATCAAGCCAATCTAACCCTTGATGAACTCGAAGATTTGGAGCGGCGAGAAATGTTTATTTATGATCAGCAAGGAGCCGTTGCTCTTGGTCGAGAACAAGAAAAACGCGCCATTGCTGAGAACTTACTCACTCTACTGGATGACGAAGCGATCGCGGCAACAACAGGATTAAGCCTGGAAACCATTCGAGAACTGCGCGAGGAAACAAGTTAGAGATTGAAATTATTCTGGTCTACCCGGTATATTCCTGTAATATCCCTGCTCATACCAAAAGGCACTCGCCTCTCCCTCTCCTTCTAATTCTTTCTCTGAGTAATCAATCTACTTATTTAGTGCCATTGGCGCTAGTATGGGAGGCAGAGCCTGGGAACGAGAGCGAGGCGACGGAGAGCTTCCCTGTTCCCTATTGCCTGTTCCCTGTTCCCTTGACGCATGAGTTACTGTATCAATCTCACCTGTCAATCTCCCCAAAACCAGAATGGGAGTAGGGTTTGTCAAACCTGTGGGGCAAAATTACGCCTAGGCGATCGCTATACACCGATTCGGCAAATTAGTCAAGGGGGTTTCGGCAGAACCTTTTTGGCGGTGGATGACTATAAACCCTCAAAACCGTATTGCGTCATTAAACAAGTTTTTCCCCAGGTTCAAGGGAGTCAAAACCGACAAAAAGTGACAGAACTCTTTGAACAAGAAGCCGTGCGCCTGGATGAATTGGGTCAACATCCCCAAATTCCGGAACTCTTGGCGCATTTTGAAACAGACGGCTGTCACTATTTGGTGCAAGAGTTTATTCAGGGACAAACCTTAGCCGAAAAACTTGCTCAAGACGGTTGCTTTAGTGACGCTCAAATTATTCACCTGTTACAGGATTTATTACCCCTCTTACAATTTATCCACAATCAACAGGTGATTCACCGAGATATTAAACCCGACAATATTATTCAACGTCTTCTATCTTCATCATCTCAACTCACTGAAATTCCCACAACGGCGGCTGAACCCAAACTGGTACTCGTGGATTTTGGCGCGTCCAAGTTTTCCCCTAGAACCGCCCTATCTGTGACTGGAACGGTTATTGGTAGTGCTGGATATACCGCCCCGGAACAAGCCGCCGGAAAAGCCGTATTTGCCAGCGATATCTATAGTTTGGGTGTCACTTGTATTCACCTGTTAACCCAAACCGATCCCTTTGATTTGTATTCCTTCGATGACGGAGTTTGGATATGGCGTGACCTGCTGAAAACTCCGATTAGCGAACGGTTAGGGTGTATTCTAGATAAAATGCTGCACGGTGCGACTAAGCAGCGTTATCAGTCAGCGACAGAGGTTCTCCATGACTTAGAGATGGTGAAAAATCCATCATCTTTATCCCTGTCTAAAACCCCATCCTTACTCCCGGTTAAAACCGAAATTGTTGTCGCTAAACTGGGTGAGGCAAATTATCGACGTATCCGGGATGCGATTAAACAGGCGGAACCCCAAACGCGCATTGTCGTGCGTCCCGGTTTCTATCAGGAAAGTTTAATCCTTGATCAGGACGTGGAGATTGTTGGACAGGGACAGCCCGAGGATATTATTATCGAAAGTCGATACCAACCTTGCCTGCAAATTCAGACCGAACAAGCCGTGATTCGGGGGTTAACCCTGCGCCATCAGGATTGGTTTAATGTACAACAGGCAAATGGAATGGGGCGTTTAATTGGTAAACCATTACTGAAGCCCTATGCCATTGATATACCGCAAGGGCAATGTAGTCTAGAGGACTGTACGATAGTATCCAATGGAATTGCCTGTATTTATATTCACGGCGCGATCGCGAATCCCAAAATCCGCTATTGTCAGATCCAAGGTGGGGCGATGTATGGCATTTTGGTGAGTCAAAAGGGTCAGGGATTAGTCGAACACTGTACCTTATTTGGGCATCAAACCGGTGTTTACATCCTCAACGGCAGTCATCCCACGCTACAACAGTGCAAAATTCAGAGAATGCAACAGGATGGAGTATTTATTGGTTCTGATTGTAAAGTGACATTAGTTGCCTGTGAGATTAGCTCAAATGGAGGAATTGGCGTCACGATAAAAAAAGAGGGTAATGCCAAGATTTGGCAATGTCAGATTAATCGGAATCAGGGACAAGGAATTTATGTCGAATCAAATGGTGCCGGTCCAATTGAAGCCTGTGATTTGAGCGGAAATCGGGGTGGGGCGTGGTATATTGCGCCCCAATGTTCAGTCAATCGGAGTGGGAATAGGGAGTAGTAGAAGGGGTCTGATTGATTCTCCAAGTTTCAACTTGGACGCGGTTTAGTCGGGTCGCCTTTTACTCAAACCAAGTTTTTGACAATGAGTAAGGAGTGGATTAATTCGCGATTGCGTCACCTGTACCAAAATCCGTAAACTGACGCACTTCTGGTTCATGAAATGCCAAAACGATATCGTGTTTTGGGACTCCCATTTTGACTAATCGGTTGGCAAAACCCTCTTCTGTGCCATCATGCTGAATCCAAATTTTTCCACCTTTGATATCAACATGCAGAATACAACCAAAATCACGTTTATTCCCCCGCCAACCCACATACAACAGTTGGTAGTGATCCTGTTGTGTATCAAAAACAGTCTGAACCTCATATTCTGGAGCCGTTCTTTGCCGCGCTGCACGCTCAGCACGTTCTGAGAGAAGATGTTGGATATACTGGCGATATTGCTCTACAGCCATTGAACAATGACCTCCTGTTTCACATCGTAAATCACCAATTGTATTTGATACCGCTCAACTGCCGCTGTAATGAAGCGTCGCTGGAAAAAACTTTCATAAACTGGCACTCGCACAGCCAGATAAAGTTGGCGATCGGGTTCAATCCTTGCCAGTGCATCTCGATAGTTGAGGAATTGACCTAATGCTGTATGAAACTCTGAAACATTGGACGCACTAATAAAACTTTTTACTTCTACAGCAATTTTCTGATTTTCTCGTTCCGCCGCTAACAATTGTTCCGCTGCCAAATCAATCTCAAAATCCACATCGTCGATACTAATTTCGTAAGGATCAGCCGTAATTTTCCAGTTGTCCTTTTCTAGAGCAGTTCTAACAACATCATGAAATCTATCTTTTACCATATTATACAAATGATTTAGCTTTTGTAGGGTGCGTTCCTTGACAAAACTGTGACCTTGGTATTTGCACGGGATCTGGAACGCACCATCTATCTGTAGCTCCAAAGTATGGCAATATTATCAATCTTATTCAACCAAGATAACGGTGCGTTACGCTAGCGCTAACGCACCCTAATGACTGTACGATTATATCCAACGGTATTGCCTGTATCTATATTCACGGCGCGATCGCGAATCCGCAAATCCGCCATTGCTCAGATCCAAGGCGGGGCAATGTATGGGATTTTAGTGAGTCAGAATTGTCAGGGATTAATCGAACACTGTACCCTATTTGAGCATCAAACAGGCGTTTACATTACTTCAAGTTGAAGTGTGGAGTCTGGACTCGGAAATTTTTGTTCAGCTCCTCTGCTCCCAGACGTGCCATGGCACGTATCTACACTGCTCCCCCGCCTAGTAAAGCCCCCTGCACCTCTACATCAATACGGTCCAAACATTTCGTTAGCGGGCGATTCTGGATTATCACTGTAGAAAAACTCACGAATGAGTTGCAGGACTTCCTCTTTGGTTAAAAAACCATCCTGATTAGTATCTAATTTAGGAAAGACTCGTGGCGCATAAACAGGGGACACATTGTAAACACTTAAAAGCCCTGCCCACTCCGCCTGACTAATTTTTTCATCTCCATCTTTATCAAATACTTCAAAAACCAATTCCATAAAATAATGAACGTTGTGCAAATATTTTTCTTCATTATTTAAAATAATTGAATAATAAGCCAACCATTCTTCTAAGCTCACTTTTTTATTGTGGGTTATATCGGCATCTCGTTTCAACTCTTCCCAAGTACGATTACAGTTATTCAGCAAAAGTTGATACCGAGGAGAACGGGAACCCCAGTGTCTTAAAGCGGCTAATTTCTTGATAATATTTTCAAAATCGTGATAGGCTAAAGCTCCATCAAATGTAGCATCATGCATACTAAAAAGTTTCGTCAGTTTGCGCTTTTGTAGTTCAGTCAGCATAAGTTTTTCCTCTGAGAGTAGAGACGCGACCTATCGTGTCTCTACAATACCATTTCCTCACGTCAAAACCATGCCCTGGAACCAAGGGAAGGGTCAACCCTCAACACTCTCATCCCTCCTCCCCAGCAATTTGTACGAATAGCGTCCGTTTTCGCGGACCATCTAAATCGAAAAATAAGACCGATTGCCAGGTTCCTAGTGCCAACTTGCCATCAACAATCGGAATCACCTCACTGGTACTCAGGGTCATTGCCATGAGGTGCGAATGAGCATTCATTGGCTCATCGTCTGGCACATCTCTCAGGTGTAAATCATTATGTAAATAGCGGTCGGATTCTGGCGCTAATTTTCTCAGATAAACCTTAATATCCTCTAACAATCGTTGTTCATTTTCATTGATTGCTAAGGCTGTAGTTGTGTGGCGGGAAAAGATAAGGATTTGCCCATTGTAAATAAAGGTTGTTGCCAAAAGTTTCTCAAGGTCAGGCGTCACATTACGGATGCTAATTCCTGGCTCGGTTTCAATATCGAGTAATTTATTGACAATGAGCATTGATTTACAGAGAATAATTAAAATCTAATTATTTTTTAACCATTAAAACGAATAAATTCAAGCAACTGCTCGTGAAACTCATCTGTTTTATTCATGTAACAGGCATGACC
>CAZNNK010000476.1:0-5684 GCA_964574085.1 uncultured Coleofasciculus sp. | reverse complement strand
ACTAACCTCTCACTTCCCGACCCCCTCTTTCCAATAAATCCGTGAAATCAGTGTTACTAACCTCTCACTTCCCGACCCCCTCTTTCCAATAAATCCGTGAAATCAGTGTCACTAACCTCTCACTTCCCGACCCCCTCTTTCCAATAAATCCGTGAAATCAGTGTTTTGACAAATGACATTTCTCAGAAACATTCTCACTAACATTGCGGCAAAACTTCCCCTGCGAACGGTTTTGATTGTCCCCTTTGTTCTACAAATTGTAGGAACCGTAGGATTAGTGGGATATCTCTCCTATCGTAATGGTGAGGAAGCCGTGAGTGACTTGGCGACTCAGTTAGAAGCAGAAATAAGCGATCGCGTCTTTGAACGCCTGACGACTTACCTGCGAACCCCGCTTCAGGTTAATGCCACAAATGCTGATGCTATCCGCCTGGGTAAACTGGATCTTACAGACCAAAGTAGCTTAAAACGTCACTTTTTGCAGCAAATTCAAGTATTTGATTCCCTAAATCGCATTTATTTCAGCAACACCCAAGGGGGATTGGTTTCGACAGGAAATGATGAACGGGGGTTTTCGGTTGCTTTTACCAAGAATTTTACCCAAGGAATTTTACGAGTTTATAGTGTTGATCCTCAGGGAAATCAGCAGGAATTATTAGTCAATCGAACCAATTATGACACCAGAGAACGTCCCTTTTACCAAATAGCTGTGACAGCAGGCAAACCAACCTGGAGTCCGATTTATCTCTATGTTCCCGCTAAACTGGGTTTAGGCATTGCGGCTAGTTATCCGTTTTATGATCAAACCGGAACGTTTCAAGGCGTTTTATCCACCGATTTATCCCTTTCTGCCGTCAATGAGTTTCTGCAAACGTTAGATGTGGGAGAACATGGCAGAGTCTTTATTCTAGAAAGAAATGGCTTAATTGTTGCCAATTCTGTAAATACGGTGGATGTTTATGAACAAGATGTTTCTAAAACCGCTCAGCGAATTAGTGCGACTCAAATTAATGATCCACTCATTCAAGCCACGACACAAGAATTATTATCGGAATTTGGTGATTTATCCAATCTCAATCAATCCCAATCGCTTAAATTTAAACAAAACGGTGAACACAACTTTGTTCAAGTCACGCCGTTTCAGGATGAGTATGGACTCGATTGGCTGATTGTCGTGGTTCTCTCCGATGCTGATTTTATGCAGCAAATTCATGCCAATACTCGCACCACGTTCTTACTCTGTCTCGCGGCTTTAATCATTGCCACAGGAATTGGTATTCTTATCGTGCGTTGGGTGACGCAA
This sequence comes from uncultured Coleofasciculus sp., assembly GCA_964574085.1. Taxonomy (GTDB): domain Bacteria; phylum Cyanobacteriota; class Cyanobacteriia; order Cyanobacteriales; family Coleofasciculaceae; genus Coleofasciculus. The sequence continues at coordinate 4,381 of CAZNNK010000476.1, read as the reverse complement.
CCCATTCTTCAATTAAATACATCAGCGCAAGCTATGGCTAAAGGAGAATGGGATAAACCGATTCCTAATAAACGCTTTGATGAAATTGGTCAACTGGCAACCTCATTCCAAAACATGGTAGTGCAACTGCAACAGTATTTTACTAACCTGCAAGCCTCAAATCAAGCCTTAGCCAATTATCATCAAACCTTAGAAGCAACCATTGCCGAACGAACCGAAGCGTTACGCCAGAGTGAGAAACGATTGCGATTAGTGATTGAGGCGACAACGGAGGGAATTTGGGACTGGAATCTTCAGGATGATACATCGTTTTGGTCAGAACAAATTTATCGCTTACTGGGTTTATCGGCTACACCTGTAGAGGTGAATCCCTATCAATCTATTTATCAACGCATTCACCCGGAGGATCAAGAGACATTTACCCAAAGCTTGCAGGATCATTTGGAGTTAAACCATCCCTATAAAGTAGAAATTCGTATCCAACGGGTGGATGGAACCTATGGTTGGTTTGCTGTTTGTGGCAATGCGTTGCGCGATGAACATGGTAAACCTTATCGTATGGTGGGTTCATTTACTGATATTAGCGATCGCAAACTCGCAGAAGCCGCCCTGGAACAGGCAAAAGATGCCGCTGAAACCGCGAACCGGGCAAAAAGTCAATTCCTGGCAAATATGAGTCATGAACTCCGTACCCCGTTGAATGGAATTTTAGGCTATGCTCAAATTCTTAACCAAAATTCTAACCTTACCCGCCAACAACAGAAAGGGATTGATATTATCTACAAATGTGGTCAACATCTGCTGACCCTGATTAACGATATTTTAGATCTGTCCAAGATTGAAGCTAATAAACTGGAACTCTATCCCCAGAATTTTTATCTCCCTTCATTACTGAGTGGTTTAACCGATATCTTTCGCCTCAAAGCCGAACAAAACGATATTACGTTTACCTATCAGGCTTCTCCCTCTCTCCCAGAATTGATTTATGCCGATGAAAAGCGACTGCGCCAAGTTTTAATGAATTTGTTATCTAATGCAATAAATTTTACTGACACAGGTAGCATTACTTTTAGCGTAAATAGAATTGACCAAGGAAAAACCAAAATTCGCTTCCAGGTTGAAGATACAGGAATTGGCATCAATGCTGACCAATTAGAGAAAATATTCTTATCCTTTGAACAAGTGGGAGGTTCAGTACAGCGTGAGGAAGGAACGGGATTGGGACTGGCAATTAGTCAGAAACTTGTTTCCTTAATGAATAGTCAAATTTTTGTTGAAAGTACCCCAGGTGTAGGCAGTCGGTTTTGGTTTGATATCGAGGTACAGGAGGTTTCCGCTGCGGTCAAACCAATAATGATAAAATTGAGAGAGACGATTATTGGTTATGCTGGGGAACAACGTAAAATCCTGATTGTTGATGATCGGTGGGAAAATTGTGCGGTTTTGAGGAGTATGCTGGAACCGATTGGCTTTATTGTCGTAGAAGCCACGAATGGAGAAGAGGGATTAGCCAAAGCTGCCCAGTTTCAACCCGATTTGATTCTTGTTGATATTGTTATGCCGATAATAGATGGTCATCAAATGACGCGACAACTCCGCCAACGTCCTGAATTTCAACAGACACCAATTATCGCAATTTCAGCTAATGTTTTTGCGATGAATCAAGTTCAGAGTCTAGAGGTAGGATGTAACGAGTTCCTGACTAAGCCTGTCCAAGCTGAAGAACTTTATACAAAACTTCAACATTGCTTACATTTGTCCTGGGTTTATCGCCAAGCTGAGACAGCGGAGGAATACCCAATCACGTCCTCAGAAATTGTCATACCTCCTAGGGAGGACTTGGTTGATTTATATGAAGCGGCAGCTTCTGGAGATGTGGAAGGTGTTGAACAGGGAATTTTACAAATTCAGGAATTCGGTTCGGAGTATATTCCCTTTGCAATTCAAGCGATGACATTGGCGGAAGAGTTTAACTATGAAGCTATTCTCAAATTAATTGATTCTCAATCATCATAACCAGGTTTCTCGTGAAGATGACAACGCCCTATCAACCTTTCACCTTTCATAACCCGGTTTCTTGACCGATGTCCTAGTTTCTAGTCCCTTTTTTCTGTATGCTACATCCTGCTCAATCCCTAAAATCATTTCTGGCTAATGTTGCCGGAAATCTGCATCTGAGAATCGTTATCATTGTTCCGTTTGTCCTGCAAATTGTGGGGACAGTGGGATTGGTTGGGTATCTTTCCTATCGTAATGGTCAACGGGCAGTTGAAAATTTAACCTATCAGTTAATCGACGAGGTGGACGAGCGCGTCGAACAAAATGTGTACCATTATTTAGAGAGTCCTCACCAGGTTACTCAAAACCTTGCTGCTGCTATTCGTACTGGGGTTATAGACTGGAAAAATTTTCCGGGTTTAGAACGCTACTTCGCCCAACAACTGCAAATTCATAGCACAGTAAGTGGTATAGGAATTGCTACTGAAGAAAAAGACTTTCTAACTGTAGGAAAATCATTAGCAAGTGATTCTTTAATTATCCGTGTTCTTGATCAATCGACAAACTACACCTTTCACAGGTATACTGCCAATCTTCAGGGAAAGCGACTGAAACGCACCCCATATAGATATGAAATTGATCCCCACAATGATCCACCCGAAGGTGAGGCTTGGTATCCCGCGACAAAGCAAGCAGGTAAAGGAATTTGGCGTCCGGTTGTTACTTTATCCCAGGGTGTTGATCAACCTCTATTAATGATTGCTAATTTTTTGCCATTTAATGACTCAGAGGGGACGTTTCAAGGGGTTGTGTCAGCTACCCTTTTTGTGCCTGAGTTGGCTGAGTTTCTAGAGGGTGTGGAAGTTGGTCAAGCGGGTCAAATTTTCATTATTAATCAAAAAGGAGAACTTGTTGCTAGTTCTACGGGGGAAATTCCGTTTAAGCCAGGTTTGGATTCAGATTATCTCAAAAAATTAAATCCTCAAGACTGGAGGCTACCTGCTCAAAATAGTAGGAATTCTCTGACTAAAGCCTCTGTCAACGTTCTCTTGAATCAGGTGAATCACTGGTCTAAAATTAAGCAGGCTCAAAAATTTAAGTTTAATTTTAACGACAATCGCTATTTCCTGCAAATTAACCCCATCCAGGAGCAATCTGGGTTGAATTGGTTGATTGTAACCGTTGTTCCTGAATCGGACTTTATGGCAGAGATTTATGCCAATACACGCACCACGATCGGATTGTGTGTGGCAGCATTAATTGTGTCTATTTTGCTGGGAATTAGTACGGCTCGCTGGGTAACAAAACCGATTCTGAAGTTAAATCTAGCCGCTGACGCGATCGCGCGGGGAGAATGGCAGGAATCTATCCCGATTAACCGTAAGGATGAAGTCGGTCAACTGGCAAATTCATTTAACACAATGGCAGCGCAATTGCACCAGTATTTTACCCAACTGCAATCCTCCAATCAAGCCTTAAGACAAAGTGAAAGCCGATTGACTCAAATTCTGGAAGCCATACCCGTAGGCATATCGGTTCATGATGTAACGGGACAATTGACCTATGCCAATCAAAAATCAAAAGAGTTACTAGGAATTAAGACATTACCCGACGCCAAAATCGAGGACTTAGCCGTAACCTATCAGATTTATCATAGCGACACCCATCAGCCGTATCCGGAGGAAAATCTGCCTGCTGTTCGCGCTCTGAACGGGGAACAAATTATAGTAGATGATCTAGTTATTCATCAACGGAATCGAATCATTCCCGTCGAAACTTATAGCACACCTTTATTTGAGCCAACGGGGACAATTATCGGTGCAATTGTCGCCTTTTTTGATATCACCGAACGCAAGCGAGCCGAGGCACTCCAACGAAATTACCATCAGACTTTAGAAGCCAACGTCGCTCAACGAACCGCTGAATTAAGGGAAGCCAATGAACGATTAAAGCGAGAAATAGCGGAGCGTCAGTTACTCGAAGGCAAGCTGTATAGTTCTGAGCAACAAATTCGGACAATATTTGAGGCGATTAACGATATTATTCTGATTATTGATACGCAAAGAACTATCGAAGTTGCTCCGACGAAGCGAACCTACTTATCCCCAGAAGACTCTCACCTGCTGAGTCTCATTGTCGAGCAATTTTTTCAAGACCCCGATGACTGTTGGTTTACTCAGGTGCAACAGGTACTGGATACCCAGCAAAAAATCTATTTTGACTATAATTTAAGCTGGGATAATCGTGAGACATGGTTGACTATCTCCATTGCGCCTTTGTCCGATCAGGCGGTAATTTGGGTAGCACGGGATATTAGCGATCGCAAACAGGTTGAAGACGCTCTTCGCACCAGTGAATACCTGTATCGCGCTATGGCTAGGAA
>CAZNNK010000475.1:0-5688 GCA_964574085.1 uncultured Coleofasciculus sp. | reverse complement strand
CCCCCCCCCCCCCCCCCCCACCCCCCACTCCCCCCCCCCCCCCCGCACCCCCACCCCCCCACTCGCCCCCCATCTCCCCCATCTCCCCCCATCTCCCCCATCTCCCTCATCTCCTCTCTCCTGCTATAGGATCAATCTTGCAAGATTGTCTTAGACACAATCCGAGTTTTCTTGCGATCGGCGTCTGAAAGTTCTTCCCCAGATTGCAAACGAGTCGCGTTAGTTTGCAGCACCGTGGCGGCACTTTGGTCTCCCATTTGGATCGCCGTATTAGCCGCCGTTTGTAACATTGTGGCAGCGCCAGAGCGATCGCCTGTTTGCAGTTTGGCTTCGGCTATTTGGGTTTGCCTGTATTTAGCTAATGCCAGAATCGATTGTTGGACTTTGGTATTGGGAGACGGTTGATAGGTACTCTGAACGTTAATTTCAACGGGAACTTGTTCCGACTTTAACCCCTCTTCCCCCGTAGCAGGGTCATCATACCGCACTTGCAGCTTGGCGATCGCCTGATACCCAACAGACAATTGTCCCATATACAGATTTGCCAGAATCACCCGTTCGGCATCCGTCATCAAATCACCCAAGCGGACGACAAATTGGTCGCCTTGGGGTTGCAGGGGGAGTTCAATCGTATCCGGGGCGACTTGGGCAATGGGTTTGAATTCGGCAAACCGCACACCATCCATTAATTCACATAACAAGTAGGCATTCGTCAAGCCAACGGCTTGGATACGGTTAAACAAGCGTCCAAACTCCTGTACGGCTTGCTCCGGCTGTTCAATATAACACAGCGTACCACTCCCCGCATCGGCAATTTTTTCTAGCACATCTTGGTTCCAACTTGCCCCAAATCCCAAGGTATTGATCGTCAGCTTATTCTCAACCGCGAATTGGGCTAATTTTAAGCAGCGATCATTGTCTCCATGTTCATTTTCGCCATCCGTGAGCAGAAACACCTGAGACACGGCGTCAGCTTTACCCTGAACCACTTCTGTAATCCCCAGTTTCAACCCCTCATCAATTGCCGTTCCTCCATCAGCAGACAGTTGGCGGATTTGGGATTTAATCGTGTTCAGATTGTCGATCGCTTGATTGGGAACCAGCACCTTGGCACGATGATCAAAGGCAATCACACAGATGCGATCGCCCTCCTTGAGTCGTTCAATCAGTTGCATCGCCGCTTTTTTCACCGTTTCCAGTGGACGCCCATGCATCGACCCACTGTGGTCGAGAATTAAGCATAAATTCAGCGGCAGTGACTGATCTTGGGATTGGGTAATTGCCCGAATCGCGATCGATAACTGACGCTGGGAACTGGGTTGATTGGCATCCAGATTAGTATCGCTGAGGGCAGGGTGTAAACCAACTTTCATGTCTCAAACTCCTAAGCCAGTGAAAAGATGTAATTATAGTAACCTTGGTGTAATACATAAGTACTGATGAAGGGCTGAGGTTGCTCATGGTACACCCTGAATCACAATCAATGCAAAGAACCACCCCAGGCAACTTCACAAGCACGCTACCATGTTTTAAAGATAGCGCCATTATTGCATTCCCAAGGATCATGAAACGACCGATTCAGGCAGTTCAATCAACCTACTATGGTCGGCAAAACTACCGCACCCCGCCACCCGATTTACCTTCTCTGCTCCTTAACGAGCGGATTGTCTATCTGGGTTTGCCCTTGGTACCACAAGTCACCGAATTAATTGTGGCAGAACTTTTGTATTTGCAGTACGACAATCCCGACAAGCCGATTAAAATTTACATCAACTCCACGGGAACCTCCCGTTACGATGGTGAACCGATTGGCTTTGAAACAGAAGCCTTTGCCATCTGTGACACGATGAATTACATTCAACCTCCCATCCATACCATTTGTATTGGTTCGGCAATGGGGATGGCGGCGATGCTGCTGTCAGCGGGAACCAAAGGCTGTCGGGCAAGTTTACCCAATGCTTCCATTGTGCTGCACCAACCCAAGAGTTATGCCAGGGGTCAAGCCACAGATATCCAAATTCGGGCGAAGGAAGTGCTAGCCAATAAGATCACCATGATGGATATTTTGGCAAACAATACGGGTCAATCTGCCGAAAAAATTGCCAAAGATATGGAGCGGATGTTGTACATGACCCCCCATGAGGCAAAAGAGTACGGCTTGATTGATCGGGTGTTAGAGAGCGATGAGGTGCCGGCGGCTGTAGCCGCGAGTGCATCCTAATCCTGACTCTGGTACTAACTGTTAGGACAGTTTTGCTGTTCTGGTTCGGGAAAACCATTCAGATTACAGCTTAAACCCTCACCTATATACAAGACGCGCCATGGCACGTCTGGAACAACTCGGTTGGAACGGGTTTAGTCACATCGGGGTGAGGTAAAAACGATAGTAGTGAAACCCGCCCTTACCCACCATTCAAAACATTTTCTAGAATTCGGAGCAAATTATGCCCATTGGTGTCCCCAAGGTTCCTTATCAACTTCCCGGTTCTCCTTATAGCGATTGGATTGACATCTACAATCGTCTCTACCGGGAACGGATTATTTTTCTGGGTAAAGAAGTCGATGATGAGATTACCAACCAGATCATCGCAGTAATGCTTTACCTGGATTCAGAAGATCAAAACAAAGATATTTATCTGTACATCAATTCCCCCGGTGGTTCAGTCACCGCAGGCATGGCGATTTATGACACCATGCAGCATATTAAGTCGGATGTGGTTACCATCTGTGTCGGTTTAGCGGCGTCGATGGGGTCTTTCCTGCTGGCGGCTGGGAAACAGGGGAAACGGTTGGCGTTACCCCACTCCCGGATTATGATTCACCAACCCTCTGGCGGTGTGCGGGGACAAGCGACGGATATTGAGATTGAAGCCAGGGAGATTTTGCGAATCCGGCGTCAACTCAACCAAATCTATGCGGATAAGACGGGTCAATCGGTTGAGAAGATTGAAAAAGATATCGATCGCGACTTTTTCATGTCCGCGCAAGAGGCGAAGGAATACGGATTGATTGACCGGGTGATTGAAGACAGAGCAGGCTAAGATAGACAGAATCGGTGGGGCAGTTCTAAAATACTGCCTCTACCCCTATCAGTGCTTGTCCTTGAAATGAATCTGGCGGATTGTTATCGATTGTTGGGTTTAAGTGATGGTGCCTCTCGATCGCAGATTAAGGCATCCTATCGGCGTTTGGCACGCCAGTGTCACCCGGATGTCAATGTCGGTGACGGGCTGGCTCAAACCAAGTTTATTGAGTTGACCGAGGCGTATAAGCTGCTGCTGAATGCGATTAAACCGTCTGGGACAACTCACTCGGCGGAGGATTTCCAGACGGTTAGGGTGAGACAGAAGCCACCAACCCAACCGCCCTCGATTCCTTCCCTATCAAAGATTGAACATCAGCTCAAATGGACGTCCTACGAGCGTTTACAGCAATTACTCAAAGAACAACGATTTGCCCGGGCGATCGCGCTGGTGGAGGGGTTGGCGCAACGGATTCCCCATGATCCAGAGGTGCGACAGTGGCAAGCGATTACGTATCAATGTTGGGGACGGTATTTGGTTAAGGATGGGCAATTGGATAAAGCCAGAATTTATTTGAAAAAAGCCCTGAAAACTGACCCTCACAATCGTTCCCTGTGGGCGGAAGTTGAACTGGATTTTCGCCGCATGGAACAGATGGTTTAGCGATACTTAAAAACAGTCACAGATTTTTTGGGTATGGAGTGCGATCGCGCCTTTTTTTTGGTATACTTGTCATTGTGGGAAAATGTGCCGACATATAGACTCTTTTTGGCTCACTTCAAAGCTGAACAGTATAAGCGAGCGATCGCACTCCCCAATTGTCAATAATCCGCCTGTAGGGGCGACCCGCTTGCATCAAAGAACTATGGTATCCACTCAATCTGATCGGGTCGCCCTTTACTCAATTTCCTAGGTCAAAACCTGTTTCTTGGGAGTGATAGGTTTTCCTGGAGATGCTCCCGAATCAGACAAAGATAAGGGATTTGAGTCACAAGCTCAAAGAAGTGGAAAAACGTTGTGCTAATTCCCCCATTTTTCAGGTATACTTTTTACCATGGGAAAATGTGTCCGCCTATAGACTCGACAATGATTACAAAAGCGGCGAGAAGCTCACCTCTTTCAAAAGTAGTCCGGATAGCCGCCCAATCCTTGGTTCATGGTTCATCGCCCGTCGTTCATTGCCATGAACAAAGAACAATGAACGATGAAGGTATACCGGACTACAATGTGAACCTAATTATTGGTTCTCAGTCTGGGAAGATTGCGAGAGTTAAAAGAAATTGACGAATTATTATCCAGAGGATAAATTAGATTTTTACCCAACACTATTTGGGATAGACTTAAGACAGCTACCCTAGAGGAGCTTTAAATGTCTCGTTTTTACGCCGTTGCATCAGCGTTAACCCTAGCAAGTGCTATGGGCTTTAGTTCTGAAGCGCTGGCTCAATCCGTTGATATTCCATTTACGGCTAGTGTTCCCATCGAGGTAACCTTTGATCAGGTTGTCCCTGGTGCAATGGAAACAACGGCGAATGGTGGTTCAGTCTCACTACCTAATGTTATAGAATCCGTCAATCCAGCAACGGTGACATTACAGTCAAACACCGCTGCTACCCTAACTGTTTCACCGCCTCGTCTCATCTCTGGATCAACACCTGATCCGGATGGGACAACCCATATCACATTCGTTACGGTTGGTACACAACAGGTGACGGCGGATACGGCAGCGGTTACCATGAATCTTCCGGTGGGAATGAGTGATTTAGAAGTCGATATGCGTGTGGAAAGACCTGTACCGTTTCCGGCTGGGACTTACAATTATGCGGTGACGCTAACGGTTATCCCTTAACTCGCTTATCGATAATTGGTTTATTTGTGCATATACCTTAAGGAGGGTTTCCATGATTCGTCGTTTAGTTTTATCTGGCTTTGTTCTGGCGGGTGCGGTAGCATTTAGTCCGAACGTTTTGGCGCAATCTGTCGATGTTATTTTTGAAGGGAATATTGGGGAGAGTTGTAGTTTCGCGACTCCGGTTCCGGGTACATTGGTGTATGAGGGCTTTGAAGGGGCTGGTGCACCACTTACCTCTGATGCGCCAGGAGGTGTATCAGGTACAGTTGAGGTTTCCTGTAATACCTCATCAGCACAACTTCAAATCAGCGATGCCCGTTTCGTGTCGTTCACGCCCACTGATCCAGAGTTCAATCCTCCTCCTGGTTCACTCCCTCCAGGTTCAGATGCTTTTTTTGATGCACGGGCAAGCGTCCCAGGTGCAGAGACATCCTATGGTGGTGGTAGTCCTAGTCCCTCCATGGACATTTTTCCTGGTCCTTTTGACACTAATGAACCACTTCGACAAACAGTAGAAGTGGATCTATATGTTAGTGAACCCGCCGGATTTTTTGAAGCTGGAATTTATCAGTATGCTGTCACTTTGACAATTGTGCCATAGGTGGTTTGTAGTAAGGGAACTTTAGCCTTGATCCAATGTTGCCAGAAGCCCCCAACACTAGCCAAATCCGGGTTAGTTAGGCAGAATCTCAAACAGGGCGAGTCGTTCATTAATCAGTTGTCCCGTTTACGCTAGTGCAGCGACTCGCCCCTACCCCCTACCCCTCCCCTACCCTTCCCTGATACAGCTATGACGTTAGCGTTTAATTCCGT
>CAZNNK010000474.1:0-5699 GCA_964574085.1 uncultured Coleofasciculus sp. | reverse complement strand
GATTGTCCTAGGGCCACAAGTTGGCAATGTTCTCAGTCTAGAGGTGCTGGAGGCGGCAGATAGTTTACGAACAGTTGCCGTGATGGTTATCTTGATGAAAGCGGGATTGGGGCTGGATCGGGAAAAGCTGCTGTCTCAGGGAAGTGTAGCGCTGCGGTTAGGCTTTTTGCCTGCGGGGTTTGAGGCAATTGCGATCGCGTTAGCTGCGATTTGGATTTTTCAGTTTGACGTTCCCACCGGATTACTCTTAGGTTGCATTATTGGCGCAGAATCTCCAGCGGTCATTGTTCCGGGAATGTTGCAACTGAAACGTTTGGGTTGGGGGGTGAGGAAGGGAATTCCCGATACCATTCTCACTGGGAGTGCCTTATCCGATGTTCTTTTATTACTTCTATTTAGTTTACTGTTAAGTTTTTTAGGGCAGGGCGGAATTGAAACCATCACCCTACCTGGAGGATTTACACTGTCGGCAGTACAATTATTACCATTTCAGGTTGTCATTGAAGTCGGACTGGGCGTCTTAATTGGCTACGTGGCGGCTTGTTTAATTGTCTCGTTGCTCACGGAACAAAACTGGACACAAAACGCGGTTCAAGATGTTGTAATTGCCGCTGGAATTGCCCTGTTATTAGTGATTGTAGAGACAGCCTTGCCCTACTCAGGCTATTTAGCGGCTATGGCGATGGGGTTCTTTTTGATTGAATTGGATGCACCATTGGCTCGACGCCTACGCGGTGGATTTGATAGCCTTTGGGTTGTGGCGGAGATTGTCTTATTTGTTTTGTTGGGCGCTAGTGTTCAACTTCAGGTATTAGGGAATACGGTTTTACCGGGACTTTTCGTGTTAGCCATTGGCTTGTTAATTGGTCGTCCCGTGGGTTGGTATCTCTCAACAGTGGGGAGTAATTGGACATGGCAAGAACGGCTGTTTTTGTTGCCGGGAAATATGGCAAAAGCAACGGTACAAGCGGCGATTGGTGCAATTCCTTTAGCGATGGGAATTGAAGGGGGAGAAATTATTTTAGCCGTTGCAGCGCTTTCAATTTTGACCACGGCACCCATTGGTGCTTGGGCGATTCCTACCTTTGCGCCAAAATTATTGGAACGGGGAGAGGTTGACCCGACGAAAGTAACGGTGGTGACTCGTACTGTACTATTAGCGGCGGTGGATACGTCTCCCTTAGCGACAGAGGTGTTACGGAAAGTCGCTACTATTGCTCGACGCACGGATGGTGAAGTAATTGTCTTACATGTCCTCCATCATGACAAGATAGAGGACGTAGAAAAGTTGCGCGATCGCACGCAACGATTACTCAGTGATATTCGCTATAAATTTATCACGATCAAGGGTTCTGTTCCAGAGGAAATAGTTCGTGTAGCACAAGAGTATCAAGTGGCAGATATTGTTATGGGGAAACGGGGACATCAACTGTGGCAAAATGTGCGAGTTGGTTCCGTGTCGCAAGCGGTTCTCGAAACCACGTCTATTCCTGTTATCTTAGTAGAAGATAGACAAAATGAAGTCGCGGTCAACTGAAGTTCACCCAAACTCCACACGGCAAAATGTAGAACAATAGGTGACACCTTAAACAATTTCAAATTCTAAATTGTGACTTGTGAGGAAATTATGGGTAAAGTGGTCAACCTCGTTGGTGTCACTCAGTTCCAAATTGTAGAAATCGACCACATCATGATCAAAATAAGGACCGGCGTGCCACGTTCCTAGTTCTAACTTAATGAAGCAGTTTCCAGGAATCCGAAAGACTTGAATTTTATCGAGCGCGGGTTGTTCCTGTTCACAAGCCGGTGCAACCGCCATCCACCACTCTTTCCCTGCCAGAGAACCCAAACATTGGGTACATTGCTGATGGCGCGTGATTTTGTGAAATTTGCGACCTCTTTGGTACAAGCGCATGATGTAAAAGCGGGGAGTACCGTTGTGCAAAATTAATTGTGCATCGGTTGCATCATAAGGTTTATCATCGGCTGTGGGCGTGATCAACTGACCGAAGGGTTGAAAGCCTTCGGCGCTAATGTCTTCTAGGGGAAGCTGTTTCACCGAAATGGTGCGATTCATAACAGATGTCGATAGTGCAACACAAAGCTTACCGCTATTTTGTCCCAAACAGGCGATCGCCTGCATCCCCAAGTCCGGGCAAAATATAACCATGCTCGTCCAAGCTTTCATCAATCGCGGCGGTATACAGAGGAACTTCCGGATGATGATCATGAAAATTCGTGATTCCCTCCGGTGCAGCGAGTAAGCATAAAAACTTGATGGACAAGGGGATAAAATCCTTCACCCGATCCACGGCGGCTACGGCTGTATTCCCTGTCGCCACCATCGGATCAACCACCAAGATGTCTCGGTGTTCAATATCATGAGGCAGTTTGCAATAATATTCAATCGGAATCCGCGTCGTTGGGTCACGATACAAGCCAATATGTCCCACGCGGGCGGAAGGGATCAATTCTAAGATACCATCCACTAGCCCTTGCCCTGCTCGCATAATCGAAACAATCACCATTTTCTTATCCGAAGCCAGCATGGGAGCGTGCATGGGAGCCAAGGGTGTTTTAATCCCTTCGTCTCTAAGCGGTAAGTCTCGCGTTACCTCGTAAGCCAGCAAGCTACCAACTTCTTTCATCAGTTGACGAAATTTAGCCGTACTGGTATCTGCCTGACGCATAAGGGTTAGCTTGTGCTGTACGAATGGGTGATTGATTACTGTAACTTTAGGGTTCATCTGTTAGGAGTAGACAGATTTTTCTCTGTATAGAAGTTAATCGTTCTGTCCTGAGAGTATACCACTCCTGTTGCCAAATCACAGCCCAGAAAGGAATACACCCTAAATTCCACTTTGATCATGGATTTATTAATTCATCATAATTAGGGCTTGCTGAATTAATCTGGAAGCTATACTATACAAGGGTTTCAATGCATTTTTTCACCCAACAAGTGCAAGGTTTTGGCACATAAATACTCAAAATCGAAGCATCTGGAGCAGGAAAAATGTATCCCCTGCCTCCCCGCGTCTGGAGCGTCTGGAGCGTCTGGAGCGTCCTCTGCCTCACCACAAGACTTATTCAGCAGACCCTATTTAGTACAGCCATTGCCCCTCATGGCATTGCCATTGAGCAAGATTCCCGACTTGTAGATGGAACATACTTGTATAACTGCAAACTAGATTTAGTCCCATTAGTAGAATCGGCTATTCAAGAATAATTAACTAAGAACCTCAAAGAATCGACAGGGGTAACTCTAGTTGCGTTTGACTTGGCTGTTCGTAATGCCATTCGGTTGTTGACAAAAAGTCTAGAATGGTTTGAGCAATAGCCTTGGATGCTAAGTAAGAAACACCATTACCAATTGTTTTAAACATATTTGTCAGTGACATTTTATCGGGAAGGACAAAAGTTTTAGGTAACGATTGTATAGCAAGCGCTTCAGCAACCGATAAGCGACGTGCTTTATAAGGATGTAAGTGGACTTCATTATTTCCGTAACAAGCAGTAGGGGAGTAACGCCATCGGTGAAGACGTTTGTATGACTTTCTGGAATCATCTCCCTCCGCCACAGAAAGAAATCGCTTGAGACCAGCTCTTGGTTTAAAATGGTGTTTAGCATTCGGATGGTTGAGGACATCGTTTTGCCTAAACCAATATTCAACCGTTAGTTCCTGAATAATCTGATTAGAGCAAGGTAAATGGGAATTTTCCTGAAATGGATCAGTCGTAGACCAAGGATAAGAAAAAACGGTCTGCTTCGGATATAAAATATAAGTCGTCCAGGGAAAAATTCCTTCAGGTATAAATTTTGCATTTTGCTCAACGGGGAGTTTTATATCTCTGATTAAACTTTTGCGAAATCCGAGCAGGATAATCCTTTCCCTATCTTGAGGAACGCCGTATTCTATGGCATTGATCAGACGTTCTGTTAATAGATAACCGGATTGATTGAGCTTGAATTTAAGCTGTTCAAAAAAAAGGCGGTGTTTTTTCGTTTTCCACAATCCTTTGACATTCTCAAATAAAAAGAAATCCGGTTGATGTTGGCAAATTAATTCAACATAAGCAGCAGAAAGCTTACCATTATCGCCGTCCTTACCTCGGTTTTTTCCTCCAACTGAGAAATCCGGACAGGGAGGTCCGCCAAGAAAACCGACAATATCTGTAGATTTCCGAGCATCCTGGATTAAATACCAAAGACGTAGGGCTTTTTCCCCCTCTGTAAGTTGCTCAACGTCTCCATCTTCGGCATAATGGTATCCATATTCGGGTAATGGCAGATTCAGAACTTGTCTAGAGTAACGGTAAGCCTCCATATAGGAGGGATTAATTTCATTGACATACACGATATCAAAACCACTGGCTTCAAAGCCTAAATCAAGAAATCCGGTTCCAGCAAAGAAAGAGAATAGTTTAGGGCGAATGCTCATTGATAAAATAAAAATTATTCTACTATTTTAGATGATAGGGTTAGTTTACTATATCAATCAGTAGGGACCCAAAAACCGCTCCCCATTAAAATGAATCAGATGAGTTGGAGACTCTGCAATCCAGACTTCTGTTTCCCAAGAAATTTCGTTGAGATACTTAACCATGTCTCGGCGACTGAGGAAAGCCGTCACGAATACCAAACCTGCGGTTGAATTCTTGAACAGAATCTGAAGCTCATTCCGACGCTTGGCATTAACGAGACCATGACTGGTCACAGCCTCAATCAAAACCAGCCAATTTTTTTGAACATAGTGAACGACAACATCGGGCATTTTACCATGAGTTTCAACGGTAACACCCAAGGCTTTAAGTGATTCACTGTCGAAGTAGAGCCATTTATTACCCGTATCGCCGATATAGATTAACGTTCCGTCTGGAGTAAATCGAGAGCAGAACTCGTTAATAATCTGCTCAATTAGTATATTTTGTCCACCTGGAGATAATGATATTGTTTTCCCTGATGCTACTTGAACCGAAATTCGTTCCATTTCTCTTTCTTGGAAATAACGCATTTTTAGTGTTTCGACAGATGCCAGGTATCGTCTTAGTTTCTTAGTCCAGTCATCAGTTTGGTAGACACGAAGTAACTCTAAAGTATTTGCGGTAACTTGATAAACAGTTTTGGGGCTATTTGTGGGTCTGGAAGGCTGATCAGGGTTGAGGTAAATGAGACCTGCTTCTATAAACTGGTGAATAGTCTGGCGACGGATAGTTTCACGGGTGTTGGGTGCATACTCTTTTCCATAATGTTCGGCGATGAAGTTAATGATTGGGGTGATTCCGAGTAGAGGATTCCTCTGCTGATTTTTGAGCCGTAGTTTTCTGTAAATAGGCTTTCACCGAACAGGCTAAAACCTTTGCCAAAATGGGAGGAACAGCATTGCCAATTTGGTTACATTGGCTTTCTTCAGTACCCTTGAATTCAAACCAATCCGGAAAACTTTGCAAACGCGCTCCTTCACGAACCGTTAACCGTCGTCTACGTCCATCGGGTAAACGGATACGCAACATATCACCTGTAGGAGCGCTTAAATTGCGGCAAGTAACCGTTCTAGACGGGGCATCAAGGTGTAAATCTCTGGGTCTAACACACTTAGAGGCTTTCTCGTATTTTTCGATATATTCATCCATGCTAGGAGTGAGAAACTTAGCGTTTGGGGGTACACTCAATGCGAGTTCTCCCAGTGCTTCACCAACCG
>CAZNNK010000473.1:0-5700 GCA_964574085.1 uncultured Coleofasciculus sp. | reverse complement strand
ATCCCTGTCGCCTCCGTGAAAGGGAGGTGTCCTAGGCCTCTAGACGATGGGGGCTTGTTTCTCAGACCTTAATAAATATAACGAACATTTTTGGGCTTGTCAACTCCCCAGCCAAGAAATTAATCGAGAAAATTTAGGACTCTAACTGAGTGACTAAGTGAATCAATTCTGGTAAGATCAGCTTTTCCATAGCCAGGGTGACGGCTGCCGTAGAACCAGGAAGGGAGAAAATCAGCTTACGGCGATACACTCCAGCCACAGCCCGTGACGCGATCGCCCGTGAGCCAATCTCTTGGTAACTGAGCCAACGAAAGACCTCACCAAATCCGGGTAAGGTCTTTTCTAACAAACCCGCTAAGGCGTCATAGGTGGTATCTCGCGCCGCAATCCCTGTACCCCCGTTAACCACAACCGCCTGAATATCTGAACGCTGGGCGAGAACTTGCAGATATTTCTGAATCTGATTCGGTTCATCCTTGAGAATTTCGTAAGCGACAATCCTATGACCCGCATCATGCAGCAATTGCTGGATGCAGGAACCACTGCGATCTGAATTTGGTGATCGCGTATCACTAACAGTTACCACAGCAGTCGCGATCGATCTTGATCCGGTATCGGGATGAGGTTGATGTGTCATATCTTACGGTGTTTAGGCGGCTCAAGAAAATATAGACGTGGACATTGAACACTAAAACCCCGTAGATGCCAAAGCGTTGAGATCTACGGGGTCAATGTCCTAAAGAATACTACATTGTTACTACTCACCGTTAAAGTGAGGGAAGATTAAGACTTACTGAATCCTAACCCATTCTCCTCAGCATAGCGCTCCATGAAACGCATAAAACGATTCCATTCTTCTTCTGATTTCATGATCACAATTGCTTCTAATGCTGTCGGTTGTCCATTGACAAATTTGCCTTTAACCTCTCGGCTGACCAGCTCTCCTTCTTCATCCTGTAGGTACATCCCGGTTATTTCTTCACCATAGTTGCCATTGAGCGCCTTAGGATTATCAAAATAAAATGTTGCCGTACCATTGCTACCATCACGGGAGCGAGTCAGACGTACATCAGGTACAACTTCTTCGTCAATGCCTTGAATAAATTGAATTTTTGCCATGAGCCGTTCAATCAAAATTTATGAAGGTTATCACCAATTGAATTATCTGCCGTGCTTGCCATTGGCACAACGACTGGAGTTGGACATTTTCTCAAGCTGGGAATCCAGTTCTACGTCCAACCCCGATGAACTGCTGCGTCTTGAGCGTTCAGACACCGATTCTTTAATCCTCGCCCATCTATTCCTACCTGAGAACAGCAAGCGATTTGGGCGTTTAGATTTCATCGTAATTTTACCAAAAACTTTACACTTAACAAAAAAAGTGAGGTTTGACTGCCATAACGACCGAGGTGATGGCAAAATTGATAGAGCAGATCATCAAAAAATTATCAATCGCTCCCTCATTGGCGTTAGCGTAGCTCGGTCGAATCCTAGCTACTTTATCCTTAGGGAGACAGTTTGTCAGGTTCCTGCCAAACATCTGCACCATTTCAAGGCGAATCCTCCAGGGCTTGACCCGAACGTAGGTACAAACCTGGGATTCTCGCCACCTTTGCTGGACATCCTTAACCAATATCAATGGGCAAAAAGCGCGTTCTCTCTGGAGTTCAACCAACTGGCAATCTTCATCTGGGTAACTATCTCGGAGCTATCCGTAATTGGGTAGAGGCTCAGAGTCAGTATGAAAATTTCTTTTGCGTCGTCGATTTACACGCAATTACGGTTCCCCATAATCCAGCAACTCTAGCCGAAGATACCTACACGATCGCGGCGCTATATCTAGCCTGTGGCGTGGATTTGAACGATTCAACTATTTTTGTTCAATCTCACATCCCCGCCCACTGTGAACTCACCTGGCTGTTTAACTGCGTCACGCCAATCAATTGGCTGGAACGGATGATTCAGTTTAAAGAAAAGGCGGTGAAGCAGGGAGAAAATGTGAGTACAGGTTTACTGGACTACCCCGTGCTAATGGCAGCCGATATTTTGCTCTATGATGCGGATTTAGTCCCTGTGGGAGAAGACCAAAAGCAACATATCGAACTCACTCGTGATATAGTGATTCGGATTAATGACCAGTATGGCAGCAAGAAAAAACCCGTGTTGAAACTGCCCGAACCCTTGATTCGCAAAGAAGGAGCGCGGGTGATGAGTCTCACCGATGGCACAAAGAAAATGTCCAAATCTGACCCCTCGGAAATGAGTCGGATTAATCTACTGGATTCTCCAGAGGAGATTCAAAAGAAAATTAAGCGCTGTAAAACTGATCCGATTAAGGGGCTAGAATTTGACAATCCCGAACGTCCAGAGTGTCATAACTTACTCTCCCTTTATACCCTACTGTCGGGAAAAACCCAGGAAGCCGTTGCCGCCGAATGTCAGGATATGGGGTGGGGACAGTTCAAAACGGTGTTGAGTGAAGCCACGATTGAAGCCCTCAAACCAATTCAGCAGAACTATGAAGCTGTGATGAACGATAAGGGTTATCTAGAGTCAGTTTTACGCCAAGGGCGCGAGAAAGCAGAAGCGATCGCTCTCTCAACCCTATCCAGAGTCAAGGCAGCTATGGGATATTCTACACCTCTATAGAAGGATGGGGAAGCTGGGGGAGATGGGGAAGATGAGGGAGATGAGGGAGATGAGGGAGATGGGGAAGAAATGACAAATGACGAATAACAAATAACGAATAACGAATAACAAATAACGAATAACAAATGACAAATCTTACTCAACCCTCATTCCGAGACGCCGTTAAATCAGGGGAATTCTTAATTACGGCAGAGGTTAGCCCCCCGAAGGGAGGTGACGCTAGCCAGATGATTAACTTGGCAAAACCACTGAAGAATCGTGTCCATGCCGTTAATCTTACCGATGGCTCTAGGGCTGTGCTGCGGATGTCGTCCTTAGCCGCCGCTGCTATTTTAGTCCAACATGGAATTGAACCGATCTGTCAGATCGCGTGCCGCGATCGCAATCGACTGGGGTTGCAGGCGGATCTAATGGGAGCGCAGGCTTTGGGGATTCGTAACATTCTTGCCCTCACGGGTGATCCGGTAAAAGTCGGTGATCATCCTGACGCCAAGCACGTTTTTGATCTAGAATCAGTACGTTTGCTCCAGCTAATCAGTAAACTCAATAACGGTTTCGATGCGAATGACAAGCCATTGTCGGATGGCAATACAGAGTTATTTGCTGGAGCCGCCGTTGACCCTCAGTTAAAAAGTTGGTCTGGATTACAACGTCGGTTTGAGCGTAAACTAGAAGCGGGTGCCCAGTTTTTCCAGAGTCAACTGATTGCTGATTTCCAGCGGC
Source organism: uncultured Coleofasciculus sp. (assembly GCA_964574085.1). Lineage (GTDB taxonomy): Bacteria > Cyanobacteriota > Cyanobacteriia > Cyanobacteriales > Coleofasciculaceae > Coleofasciculus. The sequence goes on along the minus strand of CAZNNK010000473.1, from coordinate 2,328 downwards.
TGGAAAAGTTTATGGATAAGATTGCGGCTGACACCGATAAGCCGATTTTAGCGGGGATATTTTTGATTAAATCGGCGAAAAATGCTCGATTTCTGAATAAATATGTTCCCGGTGTCAATATTTCCCAATCAATTATTGATCGACTGGCAGAAGCCGCCGATCCACTGCAAGAAGGGATGAAAATTGCGGCTGAACAAATCAAACTCGCCAAACAACTGTGTCAGGGTGTGCATATTATGGTAATTAGGCGAGAAGATTTGATTCCCCAGATTCTGGATTTAGCAGAAATCCCACCCCTGAATCGGTAAAACGCATTTCAGTAGGCTGAAACGGTTTTCGGTGGCGATCGCAACGTTCCAGATGTGCCATGGCACGTCTGGGAGTAGGGAAAGAGACAGTAATCGTTGTTAAGAGTAGGTCTTTGAGCATTCGTCGGGAGATATTGGCTGATAGAGTGGGCAATGACTCACCTTCCCGGCAATGTCCTGATTGACCGACTGGGAATGAGGATAAATCAGGTGTAGCTAAAACGTCAAAAATCATCTCTTGAACAGCAAGGATGTTGACGTTTAATTTTTGGGTTTATATTCAAGCTCTGAACTAAGGTTAGGGGCTTGATTTGAGGACAAAGGAACGGATGAATAAGACGGTAGATACCGAAATTTGTAACGTTACAGTGTATGATAACCAGGCGCTAGTCACGCGCCGAGGGGTTGTACAGCTAACGGGAGAGGAACGGGAATTAGTTATTGCGAATTTACCCGTAACCCTGCTGCGTGAGTCCGTTCAGGTGTCGAGTACGGGTCATGCAGGGGGGCGATTGTTAGAGGTGCGGACAGAACCAACCAGTACTCGTGAAGCCACTCATCCCAAAGTTAGCCAACTGTCTGAAGAAATTGGTCAGTTAGAAGATCAAAGACGCCAGGGACAAGATATGCTGACGTTGCTGAATTTACAGCGGAATTTTATCAAGAATTTAGGCAATCAGTATCTGGAACGCTTGACAAAATCCCAAAATTCTGAACCGTTTAACTTGACTCAAATTGGGGAATTGCTGGATTTTGTCGGAGAACGGTGGCAGGATTTATCGGGTGCGATCGCGCAACAGGATCAGGAGCAGAAACAGGTCAACTCTCAGTTGCAAGCGGTGCGAGGGCAGTTTCAGCAGCTCTCTACGCCCCAGATTCATGAGAGTTTTAATATCATTATCACCCTAGAACCAGCGGGTGCGGGTGAGTTGGCGCTCTTAGTTTCTTACCGAGTTAAGGGAGCAAGTTGGCAACCTGTCTATGATGTGCATTGGCAAGATAGCCAGCAAACCGCCAGACTCAGTTACCTGGCTCAAATTACCCAAAACACGGGTGAGGATTGGTTGGGTGTAGCGCTTACCCTTTCTACCGCCCAGCCTGGAGTGGGGCGACAAATTCCGCCAATTACACCCTGGTATATTGATTTGCAACAGCCTAGTGCTTTGGCAAATCGGACAACAACCAACCCAAAGGAACATAACTCACCCCGCCCCACGTTGGTGAATATGCCCTTTGCGGGGATAGCGCCAGAACCTGAACCGACGATAGATGAAGAGTTAGAGCGGTTGAGAGCCGAAAAAGAATTGGGGGAACAGCCGGGACAAAAAGGAATTGTTACCTTTACCCTTGACAGTAAAGCGACGATTCCCAGTGATGGAGTGAGCCATAAGGTTGCCATTTTCCACAGAGATGATTATCCCTGTAGGGCTGAGTATGTGGCAATGTCGCGCCAACTGAATTTTGCTTACCTGAGAGCAACGGTGACGAATCCGTTAAATGGCGTTACTTTATTACCGGGACAGATTACCATCTTTCGCGATAATACGTTTATTGGCACCAGCGAAATCCCGAATATTGCCCCAGGTCAAGAGTTTCAACTCGATTTAGGTGTGGACGATGGGTTGAAAATTGAGCGGTATTTAGTGGAACGACGGATAGATAAGAAGTTGATTGGGAATCAGCAACGGGAAGCGGTGACGTATGGGTATCGGTTAACGGTGGCAAATTTACGGGAGCAAGATGCACAGGTTAAGGTGATGGAACAACTCCCGGTAAGTTGTCATTCCCAACTCAAAGTTCGGCTGACTGATGCTAATCCTCATCTGGAAATCGGTGAGTTGGGCGTGTTGGAATGGTGGCTGACTTTACCTTCCCTGTCTTGTCAGGAGTTGTCCTATCAGTTTACGGTGGAGTATTTGCCAGAATTTAGGGTGATTGGATTAGATATTTAGCCGCTAATAAACAACCCAGACTTGCTATCGCGCTCGGTCTGGGTTTTCAGTAGCCCTGAAGTAATCAA
>CAZNNK010000472.1:0-5718 GCA_964574085.1 uncultured Coleofasciculus sp. | reverse complement strand
CGACGACAGCCGGAAAGCCGAGGGTTTCTACCATTCCAACGGCGATTGACATGAATGTTTCTCCAAAATCTAGGGGTTTGTCTGTTTTGACACCTTGGGAGCGCCAGGATTTAGCCCAATCTAAGCGTAGAGGTCTCGCTAATAGGATCGGAATTGTTCCACGGCTTCGCTATATCGAATCGGTAGAACGTATTCCAAGTTTTCGTGGGGACGGGCAATGATGTGGGTGGATACGACTTCACCCCCATTGACCCGATTGGCGGATTCGACGCCAGCGGCGACAGAGGCTTGGACTTCTGAGACATCGCCCCGAACAATCACCGTCACCCGCGCACTACCAATTTTTTCATACCCGACTAAGGTGACACGGGCGGCTTTCACCATGGCATCGGCGGCTTCGACGACAGCCGGAAAGCCTTTGGTTTCAATCATTCCTACAGCAATTGGCACGTTGATTTTCTCCTTGTGAATACGTTGACCATGAGTCAGCCCATCCCGGTTGGGCGAAAATTTGGACGGGAATGCCGGATTTTAGACTAATGAATGACTAGCCAAAATCAAGCATAGGGAAGCTTGGCACAATTGACAATATAAATTATTATGATAATTCTTAATCAAAGTGTTTAACAAAACTTAACGCTAGGGCGATAATAATGCCAGAGGTTGGGCAAAATTCTCAGCTTTTGCCAAATGTTGGCTTTGTTTTATAATCTTTGGGTAACGTTTTTATAAGTTAAAGTGAATCATCCCTCGGTCAATACGCCGACTAGTTATAGAATCAACCAACGAGGTAGACAAGCGGGATGACAGAGTTTCTGAATCAGACAATTTGGTTAGTGCCGTTTTATGGGTTAATTGGCGCAATTTTAACCTTACCTTGGGCAACAGGGGTGATTCGTCGCACCGGTCCCCGTCCGGCTGCCTATTTCAACCTATTAATGACGCTTTTTGCCTGTATTCACGGCGCGGCTATATTCCAGTCTACCGTGAATCAGCCGATGGTGAACGAGTTTGTGTTTGACTGGCTGCAAGTCGGCGGCGTGAATTTCTCCTTCGCCCTGGAAGTGTCGCCTGTGAGTACAGGTGCTGTGGAAGTAGTCACCAGCCTCAGCCTGTTGGCGCAACTCTATGCCCTCGGCTACATGGAAAAAGACTGGGGATTAGCCCGCTTTTTTGGCTTAATGGGATTCTTTGAAGGGGCGATGAGTGGCATTGCCTTGAGTAATTCCCTACTCTTGAGTTATGCCCTGTTGGAAATGCTGACCCTCTCCACCTACTTACTCGTCGGCTTTTGGTATGCTCAACCCTTAGTGGTGACGGCAGCACGAGATGCCTTTCTGACTAAGCGGGTGGGGGACTTGTTGCTGTTAATGGGGGTTGTCACCCTGGGAAGCCTCGCGGGTAGCTTAAACTTTAACAACTTATATGAGTGGGCAGGAACCGCAAACCTTCCCCCCCTCCTCGCCACATTACTAGGATTAGCCCTAATTGCTGGACCTTTGGGCAAATGCGCTCAATTTCCCCTGCATTTATGGTTAGATGAGGCAATGGAAGGACCCAATCCCGCCTCCGTGTTGCGGAATTCCTTGGTTGTCTGCTGTGGGGCGTATGTGTTGATTAAACTGCTGCCGATTTTAGCCCTATCCCCGGTTACATTATCGGTATTAGTGGTAATTGGCACAGTCACGGCGATTGGTGCATCCTTAGTCGCCATTGCCCAAATTGATATTAAGCGATCGCTCTCCCATACCACCAGTGCTTATTTAGGGTTAGTGTTTATCGCCGTGGGAACCGGGCGTGCGGATATTGCCGCCGCGTTACTCCTCGCCCACGCTTTTGCCAAAGCCCTACTCTTTATGAGTACGGGTTCCATTATTCTCACCACCAGTAACCAGAATCTCACCGAAATGGGCGGCTTATGGTCTCGGATGCCCGCTACTACCACTGCCTTTGTTGTCGGTACGGCTGGGATGATTGGACTATTGCCCCTGGGGGGGTATTGGGCATTAAGTAAAGGGATTAATTCCCTGTGGGCAGATTCCCCCGGATTAGTGGCAACGTTTATCGTGGTCAATGGGATTACCGCCCTCGGATTAACTCGTGTCTTTCGTTTAGCCTTTTTAGGCAATCCCCAACCCAAAACTCGCCGTACCCCGGAAGTGGCGTGGCCCATGGCGTTACCGATGGTGGGGTTAACTTTGATTACTCTGGGGATGCCGTTGTTGCTGCAACAGTTAAACTTGTTACCCCCTGCCAAGTATGAATATTTAATTGAAGTCCCCCAACTGGTATTATTGGGTTCCAGTTTAATCGGTTGTGCGATCGGTGGGTTAATTGATTTGCCCAGAACTGGATTGAGATCGGTTAGCTTACCGATGCGATTTTTGCAAGACCTTTTAGCGTATGATTTCTACGTCGATCGCCTCTACAATTTGACGGTTGTGTTGGCTGTGGACTTATTTTCTAAACTGACGGATTGGATTGATCGGCATATCGTCGATGGTGTGGTGAATTTAGTTGGTTTGGCGACTGTGGTTGGGGGTCAATCGTTGAAGTATAGCGTGTCGGGGAAATCTCAGTTTTACCTGTTAACGATTCTGATTGGTGTCAGTTTATTGGCACTGTTAATGAGTTGGCCCCTCAGTCAGTGGGACTGGGAACGGTGGTTGTTTCTGAATGGGCAATAAAAAGGTTGTGTCTATCGTTTAGTGACCTAACTCTAAGGTGACTCAACCCGCCCTGATTGGTTGGTATCGAAAATTATATTTTTTTAACGCAGAGGAACGCAGAGGTTAACGCAGAGGGACGCAGAGGAGTGATGAGAATTAAGGATCAATGATGTAGTTTGTCAATGGCAGCGAATGTAACGAAGGACGAATGACATAAGACGAATGACATAAGACGAATAACAAATTATGCTAAGTGCTTTAATTTTAGTTCCGCTATTAACTGCCCTCGTTGTCGGATTTCTGCCCACTAATTTGATGGCAAAAGGGGCGCGTAACGTTACCCTGATTGTTACCAGTGGTCTATTTATTTGGTCACTGGTGCTACTGGCGCAGTTTAATCCCAGTCAGATGAGTCTTCAGTTTCAAGAACAACTGTCTTGGATTGAGTCGATTGGGTTAACCTACAGTTTAGGTATCGATGGGTTGTCAATGCCCTTATTGGTCTTAAATGGTTTACTCACCGCCATGGCAGTGTACTGTAGCGATGAGGAGTTAGAACGCCCGCGATTTTATTACACGCTAATTCTGTTATTAAATGCTGGAGTCGCGGGGGCATTTTTAGCCCAAGACTTGTTGCTGTTTTTCCTCTTCTATGAACTGGAATTAATTCCCTTATATTTGTTAATTGCCATTTGGGGCGGAAAACGGCGCGGCTATGCGGCGACTAAGTTTCTCTTATATACAGCGACGTCGGGGGCGTTGGTTTTAGCTGTGTTTTTAGGCTTGGTCTTTTTGAGTGGGGCAAATAGTTTTGCCTACAGTACTGTGCAAAATTTAGCCTCATTATTGCCTGTGGCGCGTCAATTGGTACTCTTAGGCGGAATTCTGATCGCCTTTGGGATTAAAATTCCTTTAGTCCCCTTCCATACCTGGTTACCGGATGCCCACGTTGAAGCCTCGACACCGATTTCCATGCTGTTAGCGGGGGTGTTGCTGAAGTTAGGAACCTATGGATTATTGCGCTTTGGTTTAGGATTATTCCCTGAAGCGTGGACTGTGGTTGCGCCTTGGTTAGCAATATGGGCGGTTGTCAGTGTGCTTTATGGCGCGTTTAATGCGATCGCGCAACGGGATATGAAGAAGATGGTGGCGTTTAGTTCAGTGGCGCACATGGGGTATATTTTACTGGCTGCGGCGGCGGGGACATCGATTTCCCTGGTGGCGGCGGTGATGCAAATGGTGAGTCATGGGTTAATCTCGGCGTTGCTGTTTTTCCTGGTGGGGGTGGTGTATAAGAAGACGGGTTCGCGGGATTTGGAGGTTCTTAATGGATTATTGAATCGGGAACGGGGATTACCGTTGATTGGTAGCTTTATGGTATTGGCGGTGATGGCGAGTGCGGGAATTCCAGGAATGGTAGGATTTATCTCAGAATTTCTGGTGTTTCGCGGGAGTTTTCCGGCGTTTCCGGTGCAAACACTTCTGTGTATGATTGGTACAGTTTTAACGGCGGTTTATTTCTTAATTCTGCTAGATCGTACCTTTTTTGGGCGTCTCTCGGCGCAGGTGATTCATTTACCCCGGGTGTATTGGCGGGAACGGATACCCGCGATTATTTTAGCGGTGTTGATTGTGATTTTTGGCATTCAACCGGGATGGTTAGTGCGGTTGAGTGAAACCACTACGGCGACGATGGTGACGAATTCACCGACAATTGCTTTAGGGAAATAAGGCAGATGGCAGATGGTAGATGGTAGATGGGAAGTTAATACTAAGTCAGGGCGGGTTTTGCATAAAGGTTACTATCACTAGCGAAAAGAAAGTTCCTAAACCCGCCCCTACACACTCAAACCTAATTGCTATGGTCATTAGTCAAAAAACATCTAAAAAACATCCCCTAGAACCTTACATTAAACGCCTAAATTCCGGTGAAGCGCTGCTGGTGGATTCTCCGGAGAATGTGCTGGAGGTTGTGGGAATTTTACATAGTTATGGTATTGTCTTAGATGCCTATTCGCGCAATCTGATTTATATTGCCGAGAATCAGTTTTTAGTCTTTTTTCCCTTTTTTAAATACTTCAATGGCGATGTTTCTCTCCAGAAACTATTGCAGCACTGGTGGCATGATCGGATTAATTTTGAATATGCTGAATACTGCATGAAAGCCATGTTTTGGCATGGAGGTGGGGGATTAGATACGTATCTGGATACACCAGAATTTGAGCAACACTGTGCCGCTGCGATTCAGGCAAAGTTTAAGGGAAATCCGTTTGTCCAAGGGTTAAACTGGTTATTTCCCGATTTTCTCACCGAACAAGGGCGTCAGATGGCATACTACAGTGGCTTGGGTCAATTCTGGCGGGTGATGAGTGATATGTTTATGGCGTTATCCAGTCGCTATGACAAGGGGGAAATTAAGACGATTCCGCAGGTGGTGGAACATATTTTAAATGGATTAGTGGCGGCGGCGAATACACCAATTACGTATAGCGTGAAACTTGGCGATCGCGAGTATGATATCATTCCCAAAGCCGCTGGGTTAACCTTTCTCATGGATACGGCGGTACCCTATGTGGAGGCGATTTTCTTTCGGGGAACGCCGTTTTTGGGGACGGTTTCCTATAACGCCCAAGCGAATCAGATTCCGCCAGAGCAAGGTAAGTTTACTTATGGGGCATTATATGCCGATCCGTTACCTGTTGGTAGTGCGGGAATTCCACCCACATTATTGATGCAGGATATGCGTCATTATTTACCGGATTATCTGCATCAAGTCTATCAGCGATCGCGTCGGGGAGAGGATGATTTGCGGGTGCAGATTTGCCAAACGTTTCAGAAGTCGATGTTTTGTGTCACAACGGCGGCAATTTTAGGATTAGCGCCGCATCCGTTGGATACGACGGAACCGGATCAGCAGGCGGAAAATCGGGCGTATTTGGAGAATTGGATGGATCGATTTGTCACATCGCGGATTAATGATGTTAATCAGTGAGGTTGATACCAATGAATAGTATCGTACCGCTTCTAAAAACCTAGACAAACCTACCCA
>CAZNNK010000471.1:0-5727 GCA_964574085.1 uncultured Coleofasciculus sp. | reverse complement strand
ATGGTAGCTTCATCCTGAACGGCTCCCCCCTCTATTGTGACAGGCTGAACTGCTAAATGGAGCAGGGTGTCTCGCTGTATGAGTCTATGAGGTGATTGTAGCGGAAGAATTACCGTTGTGCGTGTTGTATCAGGTTCGCTGTGGTTAAGCTGATGCTGATTTAGTAATATCAGTTGCCTTGACCTCCTCCTCTCGCGTTTGACGGGAACTGTCGAAACTCATTTTTTCTGGATCTCCCGGACCTACATATTTCTCCAACAACATCAACAGCTCACTAGCTCCAAACGGTTTAGTCAAATAGTCCGTTGAGCCTACCATGCGGGCTCTCACACGGTCAATAAAGCCATCTTTGCCCGTCAGCATGATGATTGGAGTTTGTCGAAATGTCGTCGATTGTCGTAACATGCCACACAGTTCATATCCATCGAGTTGGGGCATCACTACGTCACATAGAATCAGAGCGGGTTTGATTTGGAAGAGTAAGCTGAGAGCTTTGAGGGGATTTTGAATCGCCGTGACTTCATATCCTTGGGCTTGCAGCATATACTCGACGGTTTTGCCAACTGCTTTGTCATCATCAATACAAACCACAGATGGGGCATGATCTGAACGGGTGGATTCCCAAGGTTGTCGAACTGCCAGGGTTTCTTGCGGTGCTGAAGTCAGCACTTGAATCCAACCCCGTTGGATATAGGGATAAATGGCTCGGGTGACCGTCAGGATATCACGATTGAGATAGCGAGCCATCTGTCGCAGAGAATTCTTGCCATTTGCCCACCGCTGTAGGGTTCTAAATGCATTCTCGGGTAGGGCTGCCTTTAATTTAGTTTCATCCGTAATCAGTGGGCATTGATTGGGGGATTGGATATGGGGATGAAATTGCTTCCACTCCTGGACTTGCTTCATAATCTTGGTCACTAGGGGGGCAATTTCTAAGGTGGTGAGTTGGGGCGCTAAGGCTGGACCCACCTCGAAGACAAAATACCCATTGTGGAGGCTCAGCAGGTCAAAGAGGGTTTCATGTACCATATTTTGGAGAATGTTGCGCCCTTGAGCCGGAGTGATAATGTGGTTTTCTAGCAACGCCCAAAGATAGCCGTATTCGGGAGCATTGGTCGAAGCAATCGAGGGTTCTTCGATGTCATCTAAAGCCGCTTCAGCTCGATAGCGACGCAGGTAATCCCGCAGTCGTGACAAACTGTGATCACTGTTTGCCGCGTAAGCAATTTGTCCATTGAGAAAGAAAACAAACCAAAAGGGTCCAGGACGACGGGGTGAGGTCTCTAAGTGGGAGCGTCCCGGTGTAAATTTATAAGCAACATCACTACCGGGGCTATTGGCGTGGACGCTTTGCGCCTCAACTAACAGTTCTCCTGTGCGCTGACCCAATTCGATCAGTTGCAGGATACTGCGGATATCAATTTCATTTAACGTTCCCTGCATTTTAAGGAAAATGTACTCCTAAAACCTTGCGTTCAATGCTGAGGCGAAGCATGGTCTGTTGGATTACCAAGTTGCCTGCCATCTTAACCTCAACCCCAACTTGATGCTGTACCACCACCGCTGACTGACCATGTTAAGATATCATTCGGTTAGGTTTGAATGGACTGTTTAACGGATGTATTTCAACAGAGCAATTTAGACTTCAAATTAACGTTGCTCAATCGATCCATTGAAAATTATCGTGTTTTCCTTGAACAAGAGTCCATCAAAACCTCCATGTCTTCAGTATAATTGAGGACTCGACTTACTGTAACACCTCCTGCTCAGGCTGATTGGACGGCAGTCTGGCGATCGCTCGTCTCGATCAACTAACTGAGTGGGCTAGGATACAAAGACCAGACAATGACTTCAGCCAGGGAATTAGCTAAAACAGTACCCAGAAAACAGCTAATCGAGTGATTGAAGCTCAGATTTTATAGCCAATGGAGTAGGATCGAGGAAAAAGCTGGTATCTGTGCCAGCCCAGGACTTATAATTTCTCATAGAAATTTATCACTAATTGTAATATATCCAACGTCATACATCGAGAATGGCTTCGTTAAATAAACATGAACAGAGGATCAAGTGGGACAGATGTAGCATACCTCCATCCGTCAGGACTATCCAGGGGTAGCGTAGAGTCAGGACGATAGTCCCAGAGACAGCTACCTCTGCCGCTTCCCAAAAGCTAGCATTGTAGACAAAGCTGCTCGGTCTATAAATTCAGAGTTAGCTCTCTGGAAAATCAGGAGCAGTGTGACCAGCAACCCAATCAACTAAGATTTTAGTTTAGGTTGGCTTAGTCAAAAATTGGGCACAAGACAAGTAAAGAGGACGATCAGTGTGCTGTATCTAGCAGAAGTCAAAAAGCAGAAAACTGGCCCTTTTGGCGGCAGTAAGACCGAACTCAAACTGCTGGCTTGTCAGCGGAATGATCAGAGTTGGAACGCTGTCCCAGGTGAGGAAATCATCCCAGGAGACGAAGCCGGTGGCATGAGCGATGGGGCTTTGGCAATTGTCAATGTCAGTAACAATCGGATTCAAGGGGAAGTTGAGCCAGCCGGGACGAGACTAGCCAGTATCTTACAAAACTTTTCTCGTCTGTTGGACAAGGCGAAAAGCCAAGAAGAAGAAATTGAACAGTGGAAGCAGTCCTTGACCTATCAAAGTCAAGAACTCAACCGCCGCGAGATGGAAATGGAAGCGCGGCTGGAACAGATGCAAGCGATGGAGGAAGAGGCTGAACAAATTGATCAGCAGCGTCAAGACCTGGAAAGTACGAAAGAGGAAACTGAACGCCTCAGAGAAGAGTTTGATCGCAAACAACAGGAACTCGAAGGCGCTTGGGAACATCTGCGTGGTGAACAGCGGCGTTGGGATGAGCAAAAAGAACAGCTGCAACAAACCTCGGGTTTAAGTGAGGACGATGTCGCGGCGATGCAGGAGTTGCTCGATCGCCTCTCGACGGCGGTCGCTCCCACAGATACGGTGCGAGAACAGTTGAATCAGGCGTTTGAGATTATTGACCAACAGCAGTCAGAACTGGATAGTGACTGGCAAAAACTAGACAATCATCGCCAACAAGCCGAGCAACGGCAAAGCGAAATTGACGAACAAGCGGAGGAGATTCACCAGCGTCAGCAAGAGTTAGAGCAGGTGACAACCTCCTTTGAAGAAGCACAAGCGGAATTGAAGGTGCAGCGGAATGCCTTGGAGATGAAGCAGGAATCCGTACATCTACTCAGCCTGCAACTTCAAACTCACCAAGAATTACATCAAGAACTTGCTCGTTTAGCGACCAGTTCAGCCGATGTCAAAATTAGTCAAGAGGTTGACATTCAAGCGCTGGAAAATATGCCCCTGGGTGAACTCCAGGAAATCGTGCAAAATTTACAGCAAGATTTGGAGAGAGTGGTGCGCTTTGTCAACGACCAGGAAGAGGAACTCACATTCCAGCGCCAAGCGGTTGAAGAACTGCAAGACAAAATTAATAATGCGAGTGAGTACGATCGCATTAGTTTGGAAAGTGAGCTAGCCGACGAGCAAGACCGCTACCAAATGTTGGATGAAACCCTCGTCGGTCAACGCCGCAACCTGCGGGAGAGGGAAGAGATTTTCAATCAGCATAATCGAGTCTTACGCCGTCGCCAGGGAATTAGTGAAGGGAGTAGCGCCGATACCCATAAAATTGACCTCGGTCCGGTCTTAAACCAGCTTGAGGAACAGCGACAACAGCAAGAAGGCGAACTGGAAAAACTGGAAAACCAAGTTGAGCAAATGCGCCAAAGCATTAGCCAAGCCGAGGAAATGCTGACTGAGCAAGAAAGTGAGCAAGAAGCCAAACGCTCTGAATTACAAAACTTGGAAGAAAACTGGCACTCGATGAAAATGGAAGTCGCTGAACTGTGGAGTCAAGTGAATCTGTATCAAGAACTCTTAGCGCCCAAGCAAGAGGCTCTGAATCAAATTCGCCAGATCCTTGACGCGATCGCAGAAGCTCTGAATCAAATTCAGGAAGTGGGCGACTATCAACTCCAGGCAATTTCCGAGATGCGGCAAACGGTTGATGGTATGGTGGAATCACCAGAACTGGCGGCTTCTTAGGAGAGGCAGAAGGCAGAAGGCAGAAGGCAGAGGGGTTCAGACGCCGAGGATATGACAACTCCCTCATCTCCCCTATCTTCCCCATCTCCCTTATCTTTCCCTACTCCCCCTGACTATTTCGCCAAACAATCCAGTCTCCTTCAACTTGAGCGCTGGCTCCTCCGGGAAAGGATGAGGTGCGAGAGCGATTGGGCGCGTTAATTAAAGCCGTAATCGCTTCAATTTGCTCAAAATTGGCAGCCGTTGGTTGAACAATGGCTAAAAACTGCCGAATCGCACGACGTTGTAGGGCGAGATCAGCTTGTCGCAAGACTACGCGATTGATTTTGAGCGTCGTATCGGGTTCATGATCACGGGTAGAACCCATAGCTTGTTCTCGTAGCGATCGCGCCGCTGTCTCTAAATACTCCACATCAGCCCGTAACAGTTCCGCTGTATGACCGAGAGCGGTTTCTACCCTCGGATTAAAATGAGTTTTGAGATACGGTAGTACCTCTTGACGAATGCGATTGCGAGCATAGCGTAGATCTTGATTATAGGCATCTAGCCACACCGGGAGGTGTTGTTGCTCCACAAACTCCCCCGTTTCTCCACGGCTGACATCCAGCAACGGGCGCACAAGCTGTACCCCATCGACCAGAGGACGTTGCCAAGTCAGGGATTGGAGACCATCAACCCCCGTCCCTCGAATTAGATTATACAAAACCGTTTCCGCGCGATCGCTCTGGGTGTGAGCGGTGACTACATATTGAAATTGATAGGTTTGAGCAATCTTCCCCAGTGCCTGATACCGCCATTGTCGAGCCGCTCCCTCACTCTGAGTCACATCCGTCGCGACTTCCAGATAACAGGGAATCGCCCAACTCTGAGCCAGTTGTTGAATGTGATCCGCCAACCCTTTATCAGCGGGCCAACGGTGATCACAATGGGCGATCGCTAATTGCCATTTCCACTTCGGCTGCAAATCTAACAACAGTTTCATTAAACAGAGGGAATCTTGTCCCCCCGATACCGCCACCAAAACAGGACGACTTGGCGCTAATAGCTGCCTTTGCCGTAGTGTTTGATGAAGACGGGCGTGAAGTAGCGTCCAATCGAAACGTTTAGACATTCTTATCGCAGAAGGCTACAAGGCAAGAAGCTGGTTACTGATATAGCAGCTACCTTGGCAGGTTAGGACATTCTTTACTGTTCCCTGTTCCCTATTGAGAGCAACTGATGTCCTTCGGTTTTCCACCAACCTACTGAACGTTACTGATTACTTTGCCAACCTTCTTGACTCATTTCTTGCCAAACATCATCGAGAAGGGAGTCTGTCTCATTGTCCTCCTCTTCCTCTTCCTCTAAGGAGGAAAAATCACCTAAATCAAACTCATCTTCATCACTAGCAGAGGTTTCATCAAAATCGAGTTCCTCCTCACTTTCTGTGGAAATCGATCCCAAATCTAGCAACTCCTCGTCGTTGCTGGTGCTTTCCTCTTCCATCTCCAACTCTTCTTCGATGCTGCTAGAGAGTTCATCAAATTCATCATCAAAGCTAGCTGATGTATCCTCCTCCTCAGCAGAGAGTTCTTCTAAGTCACTCTCAAAGCTGACCGGTGACTCTTCCTCCTCAGCAGACATTTCATCGAAGTCATCACC
>CAZNNK010000470.1:0-5727 GCA_964574085.1 uncultured Coleofasciculus sp. | reverse complement strand
TGTTCCCTGTTCCCTGTTCCCTGTTCCCTGTTCCCTGTTCCCTGTTCCCTGTTCCTTGCTTCCTAACAAAGACAAATCTGCCCCTATTCCAGCAACGATGCTGTTAACAACGAATAGACCTGACCATCAATCAAAAGGCGGGTAATGCCTTTGGCTTGTAAATAAGAACAGGTTTTCTGTAACATTTTCCCATCAGGCACTTTAATCACGCGCTGGGAACGGTTGGAAAAGCGTCGTGCCACCCGATGATTATCAAACACTGGTAACGTTTGTTGCTGGACTTCCTCAGCCGGAATACCTCCCAAGTCACTAAATTCTCGCAGAGGTCGCGCAATTAATTCAGCGGATCGGTCGATCACTAAATAGCAAGGTTTGGGAAAAGACGCTTCCGACAAGGGTAAGACCTGAATATTTGCCCCCCTGGGAACGTGACTCGTGGTCAGAGGTTCTGGCGTCGCCGTATCGTCCTCGTCCTCGTCTTCGTCCCAATCTTCCTCAAAATCCTCATCTAAATCCTCATCATCTAAATCCATTAAATCTTCATCCAGCAAATCCTCTAAATGGCTGGTTTCTCCCTGATCCATGTCCTCAAGCAGCTCTTCGGAGTCTTCTGTATCCCTTTGAGTTTCGGTGCGATTAAACTCCAAAGGCAACTCCCCTTGTTTTGCCATAGACTCGGCATCAGAGGGAGCGGTTACAGAAGAACGTCTGCGCCGCCGACGTTGGGGATACTCCGATCCTAATTCTTCCTTGTCTGATTCTTCCTCTGCCGATTTTGTCGAGGATTGGGGAGAGGGAGTAACCGATAATGATTTAGATTCAATCCGTTCCACTAGCTTGGGTTTTGGCTTCGTCGTTGTTGATGTCCCCGACCCTGGCGTGCGATTGGCTCGCTTTTGCTGGATGAGTGCTTCATAGTCCGATTCCAACAACGTGCTTTTAAGCAAGCGGCTAATCGTTGAATTACTGACACCATAACGATCAGCCAGGGTTGAGGTCGTCTCTTCTGGCTGTCGATACAAGTTCAAAATATTTTTTTTATCGGTTTCAGTTAATTTTCTTGGACTCATAGCTAATTTTAAGTTCGCCGACGTGAACCGCGACGAGAACGACTGGAGACGTCATATTCCAGGGCAGCGCCTATGGCAAAAAGTACGGCACTAAATATAAAGAAGACATCCAGCAGACCCCCACTTTCATATTCCTGACCACGAGCCTTAGCCAGAGTGCCATAAGCTTTAAATCCCATATCCGCAACGTAGAGGGAAAGCGTTGCCAAGGCAATCATTCGCCATGATTGGGCAAAGCGTCCCCCCCAAAATGCTAACAAAAGTGTTGAGGCAATGATGAGTAGGAAGACATCGAAAACGATGTAGACAAAATTCAACGTTCTCGATAGGGGACTTAGTGCTTTGTCCAGGGAAATCACCCAACTGGGCAAGTTTGTGGCTTCTGGAGCCTCAGCTTCAGGCGTTACAGCTAGTTCAGTTGGGCTAAGTGCAACCTGTGGTACGGTAGAAGCAACCAATAGGGGAGATGGTGTTTCTGTTGCTTGCTCAGTTGTCAGCCACAGAGAAGTTTCAGCCTCTGACTCTACCGCTACAGGAGGAGCTAATAAAACCCAAACTGCCACGGCAATACCGACAGCGGCGATTGATCCCACCGTTACCCACTGCTTCCACTCTAAATTTAAGCGCCTCGGCAGAACGGCTAAAATCATGCCCCAACCAATACAGATATAAGAAATCACGTAAAAGAAATCGGCAGGGGATACATCAGGGTCAAGACCAAAGTATAGCTCCCATACGCCAAATATCAAGTTGGCGATAAAGTAAAAAAGCATACCTAAACCAATTCCCAGCCAGACATTGCGTCCACTGGCAATCTGAGGGCTACGCCAATTTCTATAGCAGAGTAAAGCAGCTCCCAAAAAGGGCAAACATTCTAGGACATAAGTGCTAAAGGAGTACCAGAAGGGATACTCTTCTCCCGGTGGTTTGACGCTAAACAGTAGAAAAAACAGCATAGACACTACTGCCCACCCAATTCCTAGATAGACGATATTCTGACCGGTCAGCAGGGATTTAGTTTTAGAGGACTTATCTACAGAACTGCTCATAATGCTTTCTTTATTTTGAGATCTCTAAGCAGGGCAATTACACAATACGTTATTTATTAAACTTAACGGCTGACGTCCTAAAATTCCATCTTGGCAACCATCGATGATACATTTATTTATCCTTAGCGTTCCCTTATCGCCACAATTTTCCTAGGGGAGAGGATTTGAGCCACTCCATAAACTGACTTTGCTCAGCTGCAGGCATATCCTGCAAAATCTCGCCCACTCCTTCGGCAAAATTGGCATTGCCAAAGTATTCCTTGCCCAAGCGATAGAGTTCCTGCAATAAGGTGATCAGATGGTGTTCTTCCCACGGTGGAACTTGTAGGGTATTGAGTGGATCAACCGTCAGTAAGTGATTCACGGCTTCCGGCGAATCGGCTTGGGGAAAATGCCACTGTTGAAAGACATCCGTGATGTCCTTCTGAAACAATCCCGCCTGCCTATTTCCGAGTAAATCTTCAACATCCAGGTAAACCGTTTGCAGGAGTAAGAGACAGGCTTGGGTATAGGGAGCAATTTTGGTATCCGGACCGCCTTCTGCACCTAATTGCTCCAGACGGATTTTTCCCCACACACTAAAGCGGTCAGGTTCTTCTAGTAAAACACAAGCTTTTCCCTGATTATCTGTCAAATCTCGCCAGAAGGAGCGGGCTTCTTCTTCCTGATGAGCGCGAAACACGCTAATCAGGCGAAAGGTTTGCCCCTGGTAATTGAGAATCGGGATTTGCTGCTCTCGCTTCGGGTGCTGAATGCTAGAAATTTCAACATCCTGCCTTTTCAGAATAAACATAACACTGGCAAATGACTCCTGACCGGGCTAAGGGGGTGCTACAGGACAAGCTGTAATCTAATTAACCATCTTTTTTGTCTGGGATTTGAGCGAGTGACAGACAAGCACATCCAGTTTATGAGCCATTCCCCTAAACTGATAACTTATCTGTTTTTCGCGGCTAGATACCTCATCCATGCCCTCAGGGATGGGTGGGGTGGTTGACACAGGTATTGATCCGCTATGGTGGTCTATAGTAGTTTACCTTGACCTCAAGCTGCTTGAGTCTTTAGTTTCCTCAATATCTAGAAAAGCACCTCGCTACACGCAAAAACCAATGTCGGTTACAATGCTACAATCAACGATATCTTAAATATCTGCTACCCAGCATACAGGCAAGTTCAACGGCGATCGCTAAAAATTGGATCGATTGGTCGATGACTATTGCCCGTTAGGGGTTGAATTTTTGTATTATAAATCTATGCCCTCGTAGCTCAGGTGGATAGAGCAAGGGATTTCTAATCCTTTGGCCGTGGGTTCGAGTCCTACCGAGGGCGCTCTATCCTGGGGAATAAGGTGATGGCACACAGGCGGATGTTAACGTTAGCGAAACCCAACCAGACACGTCCAACACCTTCTCACGCAAGACTTCCCCGTCTTCATTGCTCTAGATGCTGTTGACCAATAGCCAATGACGAATGACACCTTAATTTTGTACAGCAAACCGGGTTGCCATCTGTGCGAAGGTTTACAAGAAAAGCTCGAACAAATTCAAACGTTAGATTTTCAGTTAGAGGTGCGGGACATTACCCAGCGAGACGATTGGTTCCAGGCTTATCAATATCAAGTGCCTGTGTTGTGTTATCACAAAGGCGGTCAAGAAACCCCACTGCCTCGCCCTTCACCCCGTTTGAGTGTGCCGCAGTTGGAGAAAATGTTACAGAAATATTTGTAAGCCGCAAAGAACAGCAGCCGACTGGGTGTACGAATCGGGTTGCGGTTGGATGTGGGGTTTTTGTGCCAATACACTGTAAATCAGCGTCTTTTGCTTTCGACCTCGCAGTTTAAGGTATTTGATCAGTTTAGGTAGGATTTATCTAGTGTTCTTTGAGAACCTTGATAGGGATGCGATCACGTTTATGTAATCCTACCAAG
Source organism: uncultured Coleofasciculus sp. (assembly GCA_964574085.1). Classification (GTDB taxonomy): domain Bacteria; phylum Cyanobacteriota; class Cyanobacteriia; order Cyanobacteriales; family Coleofasciculaceae; genus Coleofasciculus. The sequence continues at coordinate 1,681 of CAZNNK010000470.1, read as the reverse complement.
CAACAAACAGGACGGCTAATCTAAGGTTCTCCTTTGCCCCTATCTTATCGTGAGGAGTTGATTGAGATGAAGCTACATGACTTATTAAGGGCGATTCCTAACGTGGTGGAAATGCCGAATCATCCGGCACTGGACGCCCAAATCACAGGAATCTGTACCAATTCCCACGCCTGTCAACCCGGAAATTTATTTATTGGAATGCCCGGAACCCGTGTTGATGGTGGAGAATTTTGGCAAAGTGCGATCGCTAAGGGTGCTGTGGCGGCGTTAATTTCTCCCCAAGCGGCACAAAAACACCCGCCTCAGCCAAAACCTGATGCTGAACCGCCCTGTATTATCTGTGCCACTGACATGACGGTAGCCTGCGCCCAAGTAGCAGCGGCGTTCTACGACTACCCCACCCGCCAGCTTCAGTTAGTGGGTGTCACGGGTACGAATGGCAAAACCACCACAACTCATCTGATTGAATTTCTCCTCACCCAAACCCAGCGTCCCACTGCCCTTTTTGGCACCCTTTATGCCCGTTGGCAAGGATTTTCCCAAACGGCTGTTCACACCACACCATTTCCCGTAGAACTGCAACAGCAGTTACGTTCAGCCGTAGCAGCAGGCTGCGAGTTAGGGGTGATGGAAGTCAGTTCCCACGCCTTGGCACAAGGTCGGGTGTTAGGCTGTGAGTTTGATGTCGCTGTATTTACCAATCTCACCCAAGACCATTTGGATTTCCACCGGGATATGGAGGATTATTTTGCGGCAAAGGCATTATTGTTTAATTCCGATTATCTCCATGGCAAAGCGATTATTAATGCCGATGATCCGTATGGTCAGCGCTTAATCGCACAAGTTGGACGCGATCGCACTTGGAGTTACTCGGTTCAGGATACCTCGGCAGATTTGTATACGAGTGACTTGACGTATACACTGATTGGTGTTAAGGGAACACTACACACGCCAGTGGGTGAAGTGACATTTAATTCGCCCTTGGTCGGTCAGTACAATTTGTCCAATGTCTTGGCTGCGATTGGTGCAGTGTTAAATTTAGGGTTAGATCTCAAAACAGTCGTCACCGCCTTAAACCAATTTCCAGGAGTACCGGGGCGAATGGAACGGGTGCAACTTCAACCGGATCAGGATATTAGCGTAATTGTCGATTATGCCCATACACCAGATAGTTTAAAGAACTTGCTCAAAGCCGCCCGACCGTTTATTCAGGGGAGAATGATTTGCGTATTTGGATGTGGAGGCGATCGCGATCGCACCAAACGTCCGAAGATGGGGAAAATTGGCGCAGCATTAGCCGATGTCGCCGTGGTGACGTCCGATAATCCTCGTACTGAAGACCCCGAACGGATTATTCAAGATATCTTAGAAGGGATTCCAGAGACGGTAGAGCCACTCGTAATTAGCGATCGCGCCACAGCGATTCGCACGGCGATCTTAGACGCCAAACCAGGTGATGGGGTGCTAATTGCTGGAAAAGGTCACGAAGACTATCAAATATTAGGAACCGAAAAAATTCACTTCGATGACCGTGAACAAGCGCGAGAGGCTCTAGAACGTCGATTTAGTTGATTCGTCATTTGTTGATGGTTCATGGTTCATGGTTCATTGTTGATTGGGAATTCTTCTCCCCCATCTCCCCCATCTCCCCCATCTTCCCCATCTCCCCCATCTTCCCCAT
>CAZNNK010000469.1:0-5748 GCA_964574085.1 uncultured Coleofasciculus sp. | reverse complement strand
CTGTATGTGTCTCCGGGTCATCGGATCAGCTTACCTACGGCGATCGATTATGTCCTACGCTGCACTCCGAAATATCGATTACCTGAAACCACTCGTTGGGCGGATAAACTCGCCTCAAACCGGATCAGTTAACTACTTTTTGATCAGGACAAGGTAGAGGATTGACGATTATCAGCTAGCTAACTTCTTCAAAAATATCTAGGCGTAGGCGCACAGGTTTCTCATAAGGATTCTCTGCCCAAATTTTTTGAATCGGCGTAGCGGGATCGGCGTTAATTGTTTGTGGCTTTCCTGGGGTACAGTTATAAGTTTTCATACAATCACCACAGCGAATCGGCTTTTCTCCGCGCTGAACATAAATAATCAGTCGGGTTGCGGGTGAATCAAGCTTAATTGATTGTCGTGTTCCCCCACCTAAAACATTCAGAAAGTACGACTTTAACGGCTTTAACGGTGACTTGTTCAGTTGCTGAACTTCAACATCATTCTGAGCAAGTGTTGGCAAATTTTCAGCTTGAGCAGGAGAGAAGCCAAAAATCAAGAATAATAACGTTAGGCTCAAAAGTATTATTTTCATTTGTTTAGTCCGAAAAAGCAATAATGGGCAAGCGCAAACAAGTTGCTGATCATTTATAAATATTAAGAGTATAGGTTTGCACGATCAATCAGGAATATGTAAAACTGGAACGTACCTAGATGTATCCAATCAATTACACGATTGAGGAATTCATAAATGACAGATGACCAAATTGAAGCCCTAATTGATCAAATCTTCCAGCTAGGAGACGGCTCTTGGGAAAGGGTGCTTCATGCCCTAGCCACTCGTCTGAGAACCCGTTCTGTTGCAATGCAGGCGATTGGTGATCCAGAAAGTTCTCGGTTACTAGCAGCCGCTAAGTTACTGGAATTGGCAACTGAAGCGGATGAAGTGGTTAGCTTAGGGACAATAGAAGAAGATATATCGGATCAATAAGTCATTTCAGGAAGTATACATCGATTAGGACTTTCCGAACTGTTGTAGAGACGTTGCATGCAACGTCTCTACCATAAAATGTGTCCTAACCGCTATGGCGAGCGCGTCTGGTACATTTCAAACTATTATCCAGTATCAGTCACTCTCAATCAGCTTTTCATCAGCTTCAATTAAGGCTTCCTGGAGTAAGGGGGAGAGGTTTTCAGTTAAACGTCCAGCGCGGATAAATTCAGCGTAGGTATCCGCCTCAATATCAACCATTCGCTCTTGCAGTTGTTCCATATCCAAGTCTTGTAACTGAGGATGATGATGGAGCAATTTGTCAAGCTCAGTTTGAATATTTTCGAGTTGACCATCAACCAGTTTGATCTGATACTGACAAAACTCTGAATTCATTTCGTTTTTCGTCGTTGCTGACTCTAAATAACCTTTGACTCGATTGAGTGCTACACGACGGGCGATTGCCTCAGAATATTTCTGACGCACGGGTTGATCACCAATTAAATTCAGTTTCTCCAGGAGGAATTGGGTGGTTAATCCCTCAACTAAAAGTGTAAACAGTACCACACCAAACACCGTGCCGATAATATCTTGTCGTCCCTCCAAAGTCACCGGAACACTTAAGGCTAGGGCAATGGAAACCGAACCCCGTAATCCTCCCCACCACAACACCGTTTGTTGTCGCCAACCTATATCAGACTTGACAAGTGCATTGCTAATCGTGGCTAAACCGTAAATTGAAATTATCCGGGTGAAGAGAACGGCGCCAATGGCAACGCCAATTAAGCCGAGGTTTTGTCCCAAGCGAGGAAAATCAATTTGGTCACCAATGAGGAGAAAGACAATTGAGTTGACAAAAAATGCCAGAAAATCCCAGAATTCGGAGACAATTAAGCGGGTGCGGGGGTTCATGCCAATCCGGGAACCAAAGTTGCCCAGAACTAACCCCACAGTAACCACGCCAATTACGCCAGAACCGCCAAGTTCTTCGGTAATTAGGTAAGTGCCATAAGCAGAAACTAACGTCAGGGATTGTTCGACGAGGGGTAAATCAAAGCGTTGGGTGAGAAAGGAAATACCAAATCCAATTAAGCAACCGACACCGATACCAATTCCGACAAAGGTAAAGAATTGGGCGACGGTGGTGGATAGGGAAAATTCCTGCGTACCGAGGGGAATACCGACTAATAAGAGAAAGGCGACGACGGCGACACCATCATTAAATAAGCTTTCCCCCTCCATTAATGTTTTCAGGCGTTTATCCGCCCCCAATTCCCGGAATAGGGCGATAACGGATACCGGATCAGTTGCCGCCAGACTCGCGCCGACTAATAGTGCGATCGCCAGCGGTAATTCTGTAAATTGGGTAATGGTAAAGGCAATTCCCAGCACCGAAATTACCACTCCCACCACCGCAAACAGAATCACGGGGATTAAATCCCGCCGCAAATCCCGCCAGCGGATATTCCAGGCGGCTTCAAACAGAAGGGGAGGGAGGAAAATCTCTAGAATCAGTTCTGGGGATAGGTTGACTAGGCGCACATCGACAAAGGCTAAACCCAAGCCGACTATAACCAGAAGTAAGGTATAGGGGATTTTGCGGAACAACGGAAAAATCCGGGAAACGGTGGCGACGCTGAGAGACACCGACAGCACCAAGAGAAATTGTTCCAGATTCTGCTCAATGGCAGCTTCGCTGATAGCGGATTCTACGGACATGAATAGAACTCCAAGGATACTGGCAATTTTGATATAACAGTACAACCTAGCGCAAGCAACACTATCTAGCGTAGGACTCTTTCCTTTCACCTATGCAATTGTAGGCAAAATTGAGGGAAAGTCACCCAACCGACCATTAGCCTGATTGCTCTATTCCAAGCACAGCAGAAGCATTATGTCAAGATAAAGATAGACTTTCCGTGATACTCATGCAACAGGTACATCTAAAACCAAATCCGCCTTTATAACCCCCTTTTAAGGAGGCGATTGAAATCGCGGCTACACAAACAAAGTCCGCCTGCGCGGACTAAATTATAATGGGGTAGCTAACCCGGATTTGGTATAAAACCAAGTATCAGTGGCTTACAGCAGTTTTCAAGTTATAGCAACCGCCAAGACGGTTAGGACACATCATTTATGTAGAGACGCGCCATGGCGCGTCTAGGGTTCTTCGGTTATTGCAGGCATTGGCTGGAATGAATTGGGTGATGGAGTTGATGAAATATTCAGTTGATTCAGATATTGATCAACGGCATCAATTTTCTCCAAATTTCCTTCTTCAATAAACAAATTCCTGGCTTCTAATAGGAAAGAAACTGCCTCTTGTCCCCGTCCAACTTGCTGGAGGGCAATCCCCAGATTGTAAAATGCGAGTGATAGTTTGGGATTGAGTAGAATAGCTTGTTGATATTCGGAAATCGCGTCCTCATACTGCTGATTGCGATGCAGCGCTACGGCTAAATTGTAGTGTGCCAGCGAATCGTAGGGATCGAGTGATATGGCGCGTTCCAGTGCCGCGATCGCTTGCTCATATTCGCCATTTTGAATCAGCGCGGCTCCCAGTTGGCGGTAAGCATCCACATTGTCAGGATCTATCTGCGTCACCCAATCAAATCTGCGAATGGCTTCTTCCACATCCCCTTGTTGCAAAAAAATTAGCCCCAGTCGATAGTGAGCGGGTGCAAATCGGGAATTGATTTGGGTGGCTCTGAGAAAGGAATTTTTGGCTTCAGTAATCTGGTTTTGTTGAGCCAGCAGCAATCCTAGTTGATAATGGGCTTGTACGAATTGGGAATCATTGCGAAGGGCTTGCCGTAGTGCCGCGATCGCAGAATCGACTTGGTTTTGTTTGGCTAAGAGTAATGCCAAATTATACTTGGCAACCGCCGAGTTGGGATTGAGGCGAACGGCTTCTCTGTATTCACTCAGCGCTGCTTCAGTGTCACCGACTGCTTCTAATGCCAAGCCTAGATTATAACGAGCGGCGGCTAAATTGGGATCAAGGGCGATCGCCTGTTGATAGACGCTAATCGCTTCCTGGATATTGCCTTGCTGGTATAACATCAAGCCCAGATTGTAATGCGCCTCTGCCATATTCGGATCAAGACCAATCGCCATGCGGTACTGTTCAGCCGCTGAGTCAATTTGACCTTGCTGAAACAGGGCATTCCCTAGTAAATACCGTGCCATAGGAATAAATGGATCTTCTTGGAGGGCTTTGCGGAAGGCTAACTCGGCAGCTTTGAAGTCGCTGCGGTTATAGCGTGTGACGCCTTGTTGAAAAAATGTCGCCGCTTCCAGGTTATTGGTGTATAATCCTTCGACTAACTGCTTCGTCTGCTGACGCTTGGGTAGGCTATCGGACAAGGCGGGATCAACCGACAGAAAACTGAATGCGATCGCGGTGGCGGCAAGTCCAAAATGGAGGTGGTAGTGTTTAGACATGGTAGAAACAAGGGGGAAATTGAATCAGGGATGTGGGCTGCGAAAAGGGTTGATAACCTTCTATCTTAATAGTGCCAATTGCACCGACGATTGGTTAGCCGTTTAAGCGCTAACCGCTTCTGGCAAAATCAACATAGCATCACCAAAGGAATAAAATCGATAATTATAGGCGATCGCTTCAGCATACAACTTCAACAGCCGTTCTCTGCCAATCAAGGCACTCACGAGCATCAACAATGTGGAACGGGGCAAGTGAAAGTTGGTAATCAATCCATCAACCACCCGCCACTGATAGCCAGGATAGATAAATAATTCGGTTTTACCACAATAGGGCTGGAATTCCCCATTCGCCGCCGCCCCTTCCAATGCCCTCACCACAGTTGTACCAACGGCAATCACCCGCCCCCCGGCGGCTTTGGTTTGCTGAATTTTTGCCACCGTTGCGGCGGATATCTCTAACCACTCCCCATGCATTTGATGACTTGTCACATCTTCTACCTCCACTGGGCGAAATGTACCAACACCAACGTGTAAGGTAATCGACGCCTGATCAATGCCGCTTATGTGACACTTGTGCAACAGTTCCGGGGTGAAATGGAGTCCGGCTGTCGGGGCGGCTACGGCACCAGGGATTTGGGCGTATACCGTTTGATACTGATCGGGTGTAGCTTGAGAATCGGTGATGTAAGGCGGAAAAGGCACTTGACCATAGTCAGGTAATTGGGTGATTAGGGATTCCCCCTTAGGTAGGTCAAACTGCAATATACGCCCCTTGGTGGCATCATCTCTGGCGATAATGGTTGCCTTAAGCAGAGATTTATGCGTTGTATTACCCTGTCTTGGTGGGTCTGAAGATAGGAGAGTCTCCCCATGACTGGCTGGAACCATAGGTTGATCCGGTTCAAAGACTATGGTTGAACCCACTTTTAACCGTCGTCCCGGTTTCACCAATGCCAACCAACAATTCTGTCCCCGTTCCTCCAGCAATAATACTTCCACAGGCGTACCCGTCACCTTGCGACCATAAAGTCGAGCCGGGATCACACGGGTATTATTTAAAACCAACAGATCACCGGGACGCAATAACTGAGGTAAATCTCGAAAAATGCGGTGTTGATGCTGAGTTGGAGACTCAACCACCAGCAAACGAGAACTATCTCTAGGAGAAATGGGTGTTTGAGCAATCCGACCTTCTGGCAGATCATAGTTATAGCTGGAAAGCAATCGGTCATTCGTCATCGGTGGTTCTTCGGATCAAGTACAGCTTATGGGCAATGTTTGACAACTGGGGTAGGTAGGGAACAGGTCAGGGTTGTAGCTCTACTCTATAC